>JAJDNH010000104.1 GCA_022340775.1 Acidobacteriota bacterium | reverse complement strand
ACCTTCAACGCTGTGGAGGACGTCATGGCGCTACCCGAGACCATCGGCGGGGCGACCGGGGTCAAGCCCGAGAGATGGTCTGTGGGGATCGCGGCGACCTACGCCGTGTTCCTTCCATTCATCCTGATCCTGAGGATGGATACCGGCCTGGTGTTCTGCCGGAAGAGCGACTTCGACCTGATAGGTGGGTACGACGAGCGTCGCTACTTCGGCGAGGATGCTCAGTTCCTGTGGGACCTCAGGTGCCTCGGCCGTACGCGCGGCCAGCGGCTCGTCCGGCTCAACCCGGTCAAGGCTGTGGCCTCGATGCGCAAGTTCGACGCGCTCGGCGACTGGCACTACTTCCGGAGCGTCTTCCGGCTTCTGCCCATGATGCTGCGGTCGCCGGAGAGTACAAACGAGTTCGTGGAGCGTTACTGGTACGGTGGAGAACGGTGATCGGGGAGCTCGGCAAGGTGATGGTCGCGACCATACTCCCGGCAGGGAGCGATGATCGCAGGTTTCGTGGAGTACGCGACAGCGAGAGGAGGACGGCGTGAGGAAGGATGGATACCAGTCAATCGATCTCGCTCCCGGGCTCGACCGGCGTGAGCTGATCAAGCTGTCGGCGGCCGGCGCCGGCCTGCTCCTCGGGGTTCCTGAAGTCTGGGCGGCAGGTGACGAGAAGGCGGGCTCGGTCACGCGAGTCAAGACGAATATCGGAGACGCTCTGAAGGTGCCTCGCTGCCGATGGTCGATTCCGGGCCCGTTTCCTGGTCGGGTGGCCCGGGTGACGAACCCGCGAGCGATGAGGTCGGGCAAACCGGACCCGGCTGTCGTGCGCAACATGTTCAGAAAGGGGTTGACCCGGCTCACCGGCAAGAAGGCCGGCGAGGCGTTCCCACTCTTCTTCGAAAAGGACGATGTCGTCGGGATTAAGGTGAACCCGGTCGGCCCCGGGCTGATCGCGACGCGGCTCGAGGTTGTCGACGCCGTGATCGAATGGCTGGAGCGGGGCGGCATACCACGCAAGAACATCGTGATCTGGGACCGCTTCGACTACATGCTCAAGGATGCTGGGTTCACGCAGACCAGGTTTCCCGGCGTTGGCATCGAAGGTCTCCAGACCATGGACGAGGCGGCGGCAGAGGGCAAGCGCGACGACAGCAGGTGGCTCAAGCCCGACGGGCACCATATCAGCGAGGCGGGTTTCGACAGACAAACCTATTACTTCGCGGATGTCGAGGGGCCGAAGGACAAGGGCTATCTCAACCAGCACGTATTCAACGGTAAGTACTCCTACTTCGGCAAGCTGCTGACCAAGAAACTGACCAAGATCGTGAACATCCCTGTCTTCAAGAACACCGGCAACGGGATCTCGATGGCCACCAAGAACCTCGGCTACGGCTCCATCTGCAATACGGGGCGCTTGCACAAGCCCTTGTTCTTCAACGTCTGTACGGAGGTTCTGGCTTTCCCCTGCATTCGGGACCGACTGGTCCTGAACATCACGGATGGCCTGCGCGCCCAGTACGAAGGGGGGCCGATGCCGGTCGCCAAGTTCGCCTGGGAGTACGACACTTTGTTTTTCGCTACCGACCCCTTCGCTCTCGACAGCGCCTGCCACCGCCTGATGGTGGGCGAGAGGAAGGCCCGCGGCGTTCGCGTCAACGAACATCCGCGCTACACCGAGTACCTGCGCTACGCCGAGCAGCTGAAGCTCGGTGTAACCGACGCCAAGGAGATCACCGTTGTTGGCGCATAACCTGAATGCAGTGATGATCACTCTTGCCGCGGCTGTTTCTGCGGCGGTACCAGCACCGCACCCTCCCTCCGGATGGAGCTCAGTCGCCAAGCCGGATGTGTACTCCGCGAGCAACCTGTACGGTTACATCGATGGGGGCGCGGAGCTCTTCCTCGAGGTCGGGTTCGAAAACCTGCACGTCTACAAGCTCACACGAGGGTCCCAGGAGCTGGGCGTCGATATGTACCGGATGAACAGCCCGGAGTCGGCGCTCGCGATCTACCTCGCGAAGTGCGCACCCGAAACCCCGGTGGCCGGCCTTGGTTTCCGCAACTCGGGTGATCGCTTCCAGCTCGGTATCCTACGAGGCCGCTACTTCATCCTGATCAACAACTTCGAGGGAGGCGAGTCGCTGGTGGCGCCGATGAAGCAGGTCGCGATCAACCTGGCCAAGCAGATCCCGAGCTCGCCGCACCCGATTCCCGTGCCGATGCCGCAGCAAGGCCTGGTGACGGGGTCTGTGCGCCTGGTGCGGGGACCGTTCGGGCTGCAGCCCGTGTACACCTTGGGTGATGGTGACGTGCTCGGCCTGCACAGTAAGCGTTGGGCCGTCGTTGCGGACTACCGCGCTGACGAGAGAACGTGGACGCTCATCCGGGTTGACTATGGAACTCCGTCCGCGGCGACGGCTGCCATGGCTTTCCTCTCCGCCCACCTGGATCCCTACCTGAAGGTCGTGAACAGGCGACCGAAACACCTGGTTTTCCGCGACTATGCCGGCCAGTTCGGCGAGGCCCAGACCAACGGCAGCCTTCTCAGTATCCGCGTGCACCTGAAAGACCAACCAACTGCCGACGGCCCATGAGGTGGACGGGCGCCCTGCAGGACCCTGACTGTCAGCTCCCGTCGAACATCCCCCCGATCCCACCCAGGCGACCCAGCACCGAGCCTTCGCCCTTGTCCTTGCCTCCGGCCTGAGGAGCGGCCTGCCAGATGCGGCCGGCAAGGCGGCTGAACGGGAGCGACTGCAGCCACACGTGGCCCGGGCCCCTGAGGGTGGCGAAGAAGAAACCTTCACCGCCGAAGATCGCGGACTTGACACTGCCGACGAACTGAATGTCGTAGCTCACGGACGGCTCGAGAGCGACGATGCACCCGGTGTCGACGCGGAGTGTCTCACCGGCCGCCAGCTGGCGCTCGAGAATCGTGCCTCCAGCGTTGCAGAACGCCAGGCCGTTGCCTTCCAGCTTCTCCATGATGAAGCCCTCGCCTCCGAACAAACCGACTCCGATCTTCTTCTGGAACGCGATGCCGATCGACACGCCCTTGGCGGCGCTGAGGAAGGCGTCCTTCTGGCAGATGAGGGTGCCGCCGAGCTTGGAAAGGTCCATGGCAACGATCTTGCCGGGGTACGGCGCAGCAAAGGCGACGTGCCGCTTTCCAGTGCCGCGGTTCCCGAACAACGTCATGAACAGGCTCTCGCCCGTCAGGATCCTCTTGCCTGCACCCAGGAGCTTGTCCATGAGCCCGCCGGAGGAGGAGGAGCCGTCACCGAAGATGGTCTCCATCTCGATCCCGTCCTCCATGTACATCATGGCGCCCGCCTCGGCGACGGCGCTTTCGCCGGGATCGAGCTCCACCACCACGTACTGCATCTCGTCGCCGCAGATCTCGTAGTCGATCTCGTCCGCACGGCCCGCGGCCTGCGGCGGCGGCGGGATGGCTGCAGGGGTGGGGGATCCAACTCCGAGCTCGGGAACCTGAGCAGCGGCGGTCCACGCCGTCATGCCCTGCGCAAATACCATGGTCTGCGCCGTGTAGCGTCCCGACCGGAGACCGGCCTTCAGATCGGCCTCGCTCATCGGTCCCACGGTCTGCCCGTTCTCGGCGACGTACCACTGCCTGGAATCGGTCATGTGCTCACCTCCATCACGGCCAAGAAGTCTACTACGGCAATGGCGGGGAGGTTCGCGCGGACGGGGCGGGCCGCCGCTCGCGGGAAAGACGGCCCATCGACTGCTCCTCGGCGGTTACGCCGTCCTCCGACGTTGGCGGCAGGCGAGAAGGGCGCCAGCAGGGCCCGGCATCATGTGAGCTGGTTGATGAAGTCCGTGACCTCGCGTAGCAGCCTGGCTGCCTTCTGCTTGTCAGACTCCTTCTTGACCTTCTTCTGCAGCTCACGAACGCGGTTCTCAATGTCCTGCGCCTGGTGGAGCAGCTCTCCGACCTCGAACGTGGTGTCCACCCCGCTGACCGCCGCACCCTTGCCAGCGTCGTTGTACTGGCGTATCAGCGAGCGCAGTTCGCTCCGCAACTGGTTGAGCTCCTGCGCTTCCGGTGATGGGGAGGCTGGAAGCAGCCTCAGCTGCCCGGTGGTCAAGTAGTTGAAGACAACCAGCGCCACCGCAGCGATGATCACGACGAAGAGGAGAGTTTTCACCTCACGCCTCCAGGATCCGGGCCACGACCGGTTCGTAGTGGGGACCAGTATGCCACGCCGGGACCGTTGCTCGTTTCGTCCTCGGAGGCCGGCGGAGGCGTCAGCTTCTCGTGGGCCAGCCGCCGCGGGTTGCAAGGGGTCAAGCTCATCGCGCAGCCGCCGGCTTTGCGCAGAGGGCGTCATCGTTGGCTGGATTGTTGACGCGAAGCGAGACTCTGTAGGCCTCCATCTCCTCCGGGGGGTAGGGGACGAGGAGAGTGCGCAGTCGCTCGGGGCTTCCTTCTGCCGCATCGAGCCACTCGCCGTGACTCTCGGGAGGCAGGATCGCGGGCATCCTGTCGTGGAGGCGGGCGACCACGCTGTTGGGTTCCGTGGTGACGATCACGCACGACTCGAGCGCGGTCCCATCGGGCTGGCGCCAAGATTCCCACAGCCCGGCGAAAGCGAAAGGTCGCCCGTCGGCAAAGCGGACGAGGTAGGGCTGCTTGCGCGTTTCCTCACGGCGCCACTCGTAGAAGCCGTTCGCAGGGACCAAGCAACGCCGCCGCCGGAAGGCACTGCGGAAGGAGGGTTTCTCTGCTGCGGTTTCGGCACGTGCGTTGATCATACGGCTGCCGATCGTGGGATCCTTGGCCCACGGCGGGACGAGGCCCCAGCGGACGGTGTCGAGCCGGCGCCCGATCGTTCCGGTACGGATGATGGGCACCGGCTGGGTCGGCGCTATGTTGTAGCGAGCCTCCACATCTGGAACCTCATCGAGATCGAAAAGACGCGCAAGAACCCTGCCCGTCACAGTCAGCACGTAGCGCCCGCACACGCATCCATGGTAGCGCGGGAGAGCTCTGTCCATCACGGAGGGTGGCAATCACGGACGAGAACAGCGCACCGGTCCGAACGGCGACAGCCACCGCGCTACACTGCCTGCCGGAGGGTTGGCAATGTCCCACGATCGCGCGATGGTGTTCGGTGCAACAGGCTTCACCGGGGGCCTCGTGTGTGCCACCCTTCGGCGACTCGGCGTTCCTTTTGCGGTAGCCGGCCGGCGCCGCCAGGAGGTCGAGGAGGTGAGAGAGCGGTTCGGTGCCGAGCACGCCGTCGTCGCGGACCCGGCCGCCCCAGCCACCTTGGCCGGACTTTTTGGTGGCCGAGAAAGAGTATTGATTAGCTGTGCGGGTCCGTTCCTCAGGTGCGGCTGGCCTGTGGTCGAGGCAGCGGTTGAGGCCGGCGTGCACTACCTTGACACGACGGGCGAGCAGCCGTTCATCCGCATGGTGGCCGACCAGCTGGGTGGCGCCGCATTGGCAAAGGGAAGCACGGTCGTCTGTGGAATGGCGATGGAGTTTGCGGTCGGAGACTGGGCAGCTCAGCTCGCGATGAGGCGCGCCCACATGAAGCGGTTCGAGGAGGTCGTGGTCGCCTATAGCCTGACGGGCGGAGGCGTCAGCCACGGTACCGCGCTGTCGATCTTCGAGATGTTTGCCCGCCCGGCGTGGAGCTGGGAGAGGGGGCGCTACAAGAAACGCACGGCGGGCTACGCACGGCGCCGCATTCCGTTTCCCTTCGGCGAGCGAACGTGCCTCTGGGCGCCGTTCGGCGAGATCGTGTATCTCGCGCGTCGGGGCACGGTCGACAGCGCGGCGACCTACCTGCGCATCACAGGCCCGGCAGCGGAGATCTTCCGCTGGAGTGGTGTCGTGGGGCGGCCTTTGAAACCGTTGCTGCGGCCGCTGGTTGCGGCGTGGGTGGCTGCGCAACCGGCGCACCCAAGCCCCTCCCAGCGTCGCGCCAGCAGGTTCACCATCGTGGCCGGTGCCGATGGTTCGAGAGTCGTGACCTCGGGATCCGACTCCTACGGGCTCACTGCCGAGATTATCGCCGCCGGCGCACAGCACCTGCTCTCAAACGACGCTCCGCGCGGAGTGCGCTCACCCGCCACAATCGGCCTCGCCCCCCGCAAGACCCTCAGCTCCGTTGGGGTTATGGTGGAGTGAACGCTCTGGCGGGTGGGTTTGACGGGATCCCACTCGGGTGCATTGGAGGTAGGCGATGGCGGACACGATTCGAGTGCTCGCAAGCTGCATGGTGCTGTCCGGGCTGGACCGGCGCACGCTCGAGCTGATTGCACCGGCGGCGGTCATGGGCCAGCTACCCGAGGGAGCCACCCTGTTCCGCGCCGGCGAGCCCCGCCGCTCGTTCTTCGTTCTGCTCAAAGGGCGGATCGAGGTACGGGTCCAGAGTGGTGAGGCCGCCGGCACGTTGCTGGTTCTCGGCCCCGGAGAGGGTGTCGGGGAAGCGGGCTTGTTGGAGGAAGGAGTCCACTCGGCGAGCGCTCGGGCGATGAGCGATGTCGAGTACCTCGAACTGCCGGGAGGCGCGGTGCGGGAGCGTCTGGCCGGTGATGCGCGGGCTGCGATGGCTGTCTTTGCGAGAGTGTCGGCGGTGATGGTCCGTCGCCTCCAGTACGCTGCGTCACGGCGCGCTGGTTGGGATCTCGTCTACCGGCCCGGTACCACTCGCCGAGAGCACGACCTGCTCGGCGAGCGCGAAGTCCCGGCCGATGCACTGTACGGTGTGCAGACCCTGCGAGCGCTGGAGAACTTCCCGATCACCGGCGTCAACCTGGCGCACTTTCCACACCTCGTGCGGTCGCTGGCGATGGTGAAGCAAGCCGCGGCACGTGCCAACCTGCGGTTGCGGCTGCTGAAGGACGATGTCGCGGCCGGGATCGACCGCGCCTGCCAGGAGATCATCGACGGCCACTGGCATGGCCACTTCGTGGTCGACGTCATCCAGGGCGGCGCCGGCACGTCGACCAACATGAACGCCAACGAGGTCATCGCCAATCGCACCCTCGAGCTGCTCGGACGAGAGCGCGGGGACTATGGACATTGCCATCCGAACAACCATGTCAACCTGTCGCAGTCCACGAACGATGTGTACCCGACGGCCGTTCGTGTGGCAGCCGTGATGAAGCAGAGGGAGCTGGCCGCGGCACTGGAAGGGCTGCAGCGAGCACTGTCGGCCAGGGCGGATGAGATGTCTGAGGTCCTGAAAATGGGCCGTACCCAGCTCCAGGACGCGGTCCCGATGACCCTCGGTCAGGAGCTCGAGGCGTTCGCTGTGACCACCCGTGAGGACATCCAGCGGCTTGGCGAGGCAACCCGCCTCTTGATGGAGGTCAACGTTGGTGGTACCGCCATCGGAACGGGCATCAACGCTGACCCGCGCTATCCGGCGATGGCGGTCGAGGAGCTTCGCCGGATCACCGGCCTGGAACTGGTTCTGGCCGAGAACCTGGTCGAGGCGACACCCGACACGGGGGCTTTTGTCACCTTTTCCGCGGTGCTCAAGCGGATCGCTGTCAAGCTCTCCAAGCTCTGCAACGACCTGCGCCTTCTCTCGTCCGGCCCCCGCTGCGGTCTCGGCGAGATCAGCCTCCCGCCGCAACAGCCCGGCTCGTCGATCATGCCTGGCAAGGTCAATCCGGTGATCCCGGAGGTGGTCAACCAGATCGCATTCCAGGTCATCGGCAACGATCTGACGATCACGATGGCGGCGGAGGCCGGCCAGCTCCAGCTCAACGTGATGGAACCGGTTATCACGTACAACCTCTTCGAATCTCTGGACATCCTGGCCGCCGGTGTGCGGACCCTGACCGACCGCTGCATCGTTGGCCTCACGGCCAACGCGGAACGCTGCCGCGAGTTGGTGGAACGGTCGATCGGAGTGGTCACGGCCGTGGTGCCGGTGCTGGGGTACGAGCGTGCCTCGGAGGTGGCTCGGGAGGCCCTCACAACGGGCCGCTCCGTGCGCCAGATCCTGCTCGAAGCCGGGGACCTCGACGAGAGCCAGCTCGACAGATTGCTGTCGCCGGAGGGAATGACGCGTCCTCGCCCCGTTGAATGAGACTCCACATCAACCTTGTGGCTGCGATGGTTCCTGGGATAGGATGACGGGCGTCCGCGACCGGCGGGACGGAGGTTTCCATGCGCAATAAGATCATGTTGATCGCCACGGTCGTCATGGCGGCGGGGATGGCCGTCTCCGCGGCGCCTGCCAAGCGAGGCTTCGAGATTTCGGACTACTACCGCACCGCCTTTGTCGGCTCGCCGGTGGTCAGCAGGGACGGCGCTCGGGTGGCATTCACGGTGCGCCGCTATGAGCTCGAGAAGGGGAAGAGTTGGAGCGAGGTGTGGATGATGGCACCGGACGGCTCCGGACTGCGGCGGATGACGTTCGGTGACCACCACGACGGCTCGCCAGTGTTTTCCCCCGACGGCAAGAGCCTTCTGTTCACCTCCGATCGTGCCGGGAACAGCTCGCAGCTGTACGTGATGCCCGTCGATGGCGGAGAGGCGCGCCAGCTGACCGACTTTCCGATGGGCGTGAGCGACCCCCTGTACTCCCCCGATGGAAAGTGGATCGCCGTGTCCACGAAAGTCTATCCAGAGTGCGGCTCCGACGCCGAGTGCAACGAGACGATTCAGAAGACGTGGCATGATGGCAAGCTCAAGGCCCACATGGCGGATGAGTTGCTCTACCGTCACTGGACGTCGTGGCGCGACGGACGGTTCACCCACATTCTGTTGGTGGATGCGTCGAGCGGCAAGGTCGTCCGCGACCTGACGCCGGGCCGGTGGGACAGCCCGACCTTCTCGCTCGGCGGGCCACAGGGCTACCGCTTCTCCCCCGACGGCAAGGAGATGGCCTACGTCTCCAACCACGACCCGGACCCGGAGTCGTCCACCAACGCGGACCTGTGGCTGGTTCCGATCAGTGCTGATGCGACGGACACGACGCCGCGCGACATCACTTCCGCCAACCACGGTTGGGACGGAGGTCCGGTCTACTCGCCGGACGGTCGCTGGATTGCCTACCTGAGCCAGGCAACTCCCGGCTACGAGTCCGATCTGTTTCGTATCGCTCTGTACGACCGTGAGAAAGGGACGACGCGCTACCTGACTAGCCGCAAGAGCTTCGACAACTGGGTGGACGATCTGCAGTGGAACAGTGACGCCAAGGCCATCTTCTTCCAGGCCGAGGAAAAGGGTCGCAACCCCCTGTTCAAGATGAACCTCGACAGCGGCAAGATCACGCGCCTGTTCGGCAGCGGATCGATCGATGGGTGGAAGGTTCTGGCCGACGGAGAGGTGGTGTACACGCGCCGGACCACGGGCGAGCCGCCGGAGGTGTTCCGTGCCCGGCTCGACGGCTCCGGGCGTGCGCAGTTGACGCACTTCAACGCCGACCTGGAGGCCGAGGTCGACATCCGTCCGGCAGAGGAGATGTGGGTCAAGGGTGCCGGCAACTACGAGGTCCAAGTCTTCATCGTCAAGCCGCACGGCTTCGACCCGGTGAAGAAGTACCCGCTCATCCTGAACGTCCACGGCGGGCCGCAGCAGCAGTGGACGGATTCGTACAGAGGCGACTGGCAGGTGTATCCGGGCAAGGGGTACATCGTGGCATTCGCGAATCCCACGGGCTCACCCGGATACGGGCAGGACTTCGTCGACGCGATCGCCAAGGACTGGGGGGGCAGGGTGTACCGCGACCTCATGAAGGTCACCGATGCACTGGAGAGGTTGCCCTACGTCGACAGCGACCGGATGGCGGCCATGGGATGGTCCTACGGGGGCTACATGATGATGTGGTTCGAAGGCCACACGGACCGGTTCAAGGCGATCGCCTCGATGATGGGCGTGTACGACCTCCGCGCCATGTACAGCTCGACGGAAGAGCTGTGGTTCCCCGAGCACGACCTCGGCGGTCTGCCGTGGACCTCAAAGGACTACCGGAAGTGGTCACCCTCCGAGTTCGTCACGAGCTTCAAGACGCCATGCCTCGTCCTCACCGGAGAGAGGGACTTCCGCGTGCCGTACACGCAGAGCCTGGAGTTCTTCACCGATCTGCAGAAGATGAGGGTCCCATCGCGCCTCGTGGTCTTTTCGAAGTCCGGCCACTGGCCGAGCTGGTACGAAATGGCCTTCTACTACGATGTGCATCTCGACTGGTTCCACCGCTGGCTCGGCGGCGGGCAGGCACCCTGGGAGCCGGAGAGGTTCCTGCGCAACGGAGTATTCGAAGGTGACAGCGGGGAAGGCTCGAAGTAGAGACCGTACCGCACCGCACGGTGCGGAATCGCAGAGGAGACGGCAATGGCCGGAATATTCAAGGCGTACGACGTCCGCGGTACCTATCCGGACCAGGTCAACGAGGACATTGCTTTTAAGGTCGGCTACCATTTTTTCGACCTGCTGGACGAGGACGACCTGGCACGCGGCCCGGTGGTCGTGGTCTCTCGCGACATGCGGTCGCACTCCGTTCCCCTGGCCAGGGCTTTGGCCCGCGGGTTGCGCGCCCGCGGCGTGAGGGTGATCGACATCGGTCTTGCCGACACGCCGCTCAACTACTTTGCAACCGGTCACCTAGGCGCGTCTGGGGGGATTCAGGTCACAGCCAGTCATAACCCGGCGGTATACAACGGATTCAAGATGTCACGGCGGGACGCGATCCCAGTTTCCCGCGACACCGGCATCGGGCTGCTGGAAGAGCTGGTGGTTGCGAGCACCGCGTCGACGGATCTCGAACCTCGCGCGGGCGAAGAAGCTCGGGACGTGACGGCCGCCTACCGCGAGCACATCCTGGGCCATGTCGAAGCGGACAGCCCCCGCCTCAAACTCGTTGCCGATGCGGCCAATGGGATGGCCACGACATACCTCCCTATCCTCGAACGCCTCAACGTCGAGCTCGTGCCGCTGTACTTCGAGCTCGACGGCAGCTTTCCGAATCACGAGGCAAACCCGCTCAAGCCGGAGAATCTGGTGGATATCGAGGCGGCCGTGCGGGATCGGGGCTGTGACCTGGGGGTGGCGTTCGACGGTGATGCGGACCGCGCGATGTTCATCGACGAGAACGGGAACGCGGTGTCGGCCGACATGATCACGGCCCTGCTCGCTCCGCGGTTTCTGCGCGTAGAGCCAGGTGCGGCTGTGGTCTACGATCTCCGCTCGTCGTGGGCGACCAAGGAAGCGATCGAAGAGGCGGGGGGCAAGGCGGTCCGCGAGCGGGTTGGGCACTCCTTCATGAAAGCAACGATGCGCAAGCTGGGGTCCCCCTTCGGCGGTGAGCTGGCCGGGCACTTCTACTACCGCTCGAACTTCACGGCGGACTCGTCCCTGTTGACAGTCGTCCATCTTCTCAACCACCTGCGGGAGACAGGAGGCCATCTGTCCCAGCTGGTAGCGCCGTTGAAGAGGTACTTCGCGACCGGTGAGATCAACTTCCGAGTCGAGGACAAGGACGGCATGATCAGACATCTCGCGGAGCTCTTTGCAGACGGAGACACCGACTACCTGGATGGGATCACCGTCCAGTATGCCGACTGGTGGTTCAACGTTCGTCCCTCAAACACCGAGCCGTTGCTGCGGCTGGTCTTGGAGGCGAGAACCGGCGAGCTGATGGAAGAAAAGGAGGCCGCTCTTCTGGAGCACCTCGGCACCCCGGTGTGACCGGGAGGTGTCGGCCCGGGGGGAACTCGTGACGCGTGAGTACCACAGTGCGCTGCGGCCGTTCGTCCGCAAGCGCCTCGAGGAGATCGGGAAGGCCGACCTTGTCGTCGGTTTGCCTTGCTTCAACAACGACGGCACCATCGCGCACGTGCTGCAGATGGTGTCGTGGGGGATCTACCAGCACTTCCGTGACCTGAAGGCGGTGATCATCGTTGCGGATGGAGGGTCGACGGACGACACTCGGGACCGTTGTGCCGAGTTCCAGATCAAGCCGTGGCAAGAGAAGATCATCACGATCTACCGTGGCATCGGGGGCAAAGGGACCGCTCTGAGAGCGATCTTCGAGTGTGCGGCCGAGCTCGAGGTCAGTGCCTGCGTATGCGTTGACGCCGACCTCAGGAGCATCAATCCCGATTGGATCAAGTACCTCGTCGAGCCGGTGTTGGAGGGCAGCCAGGAGTTCGTGGCGCCGATCTACAACCGTTACAAGTACGACGGGACGATCACCAACAACATCGTCTACAACCTCGTGCGTGCGCTGTACGGAAAGCGGATTCGCCAGCCGATCGGTGGCGACTTCGCCTTCGACCGGCGACTGGCCGCCCACTTCTTGAGGCAGCCGGTTTGGGGCAGCGACATTGCCCGCTACGGCATCGATATCTGGATGACGACGTCGGCGCTCGTGAACTCCGATAAGGTCTGTCAGTCGAACCTGGGCGTCAAAATCCACGATGCGAAGGACCCGGCCGACGCGCTCGGTCCGATGTTCAGGCAGGTCTGCGGCACCCTCTTCGACCTCATGGACCAGCACCAAGAGTTCTGGCTGGGCAGGATGGGCAGTGAGCCCGTTCCGACATTCGGATGCGAGATGTCCCAGGAGCCCGAGCCGATGGCGGTCAACCAGGAGCGGATGATCCGGGAGTTCAAGGAGGGCATGCGCCTGTTCGGTCCTCTCTGGAGGGAGATCTTCTCAGGCGAGGTTTGGGCCGCACTCGTCACTGCAGACGGGCTGAGCCCGGAGGATTTTTCGATCCCGATCGAGGTCTGGGTCAAGCTGCTGTACGAGCTTGCTGCGCGCCACCATCACTTGCGCGAGCACCGCAACAAACTGGTATCGCTCATGACGCCGCTCTACCTGGCCCGGGTCGCCTCGTTCATCACCCGCACCAGCGAGATGAGCTCCAGGGAGGCTGAGGAGGTTGTAGAAGAGCAGGCGCAGGCATTCGAGGATCTGAGACCCTACCTCGATGATCTGTGGCAGAACCACCGGCCGGGACCTGGCCTCGAACGGGCCCTCCAGGAGGAGTAGGGCGGGACGTCAGCCAGTCGCCGCCTCACAGCCGGGCCGGCACGGCTGAGCGGCCTCAACCAGAGCTTGACAGGGGCTTCGGAGGGGGGGTGTGCTGCCGGACCGATTGTGGTTACACTTCCCGCATGAGGGCAGGACGCTCCCGGCAGACAGCGCCCCGGGTCGTGGTTATCGGTGGCGGTGCCGGCGATCGTGCGGTCATCCGTGAGTGCTTCCCGGATCACGACGTGCAGGAGGCCGAATCGCTGGAGGGTGCTGAGGCACTGGCGCCTCCACCGCCGGCTGAGTTCGTCTTCATCCAGCTTTCCGTGACGTCGGCCTCAGCTGATCCCAACGGTTGTGAGGAGTCGGTCGAGAAAACACGAGCGCTGTTCCCAACGGCACAGATCGTCGTGATGGCAAAGCCCGAGGCCATCCGTTTGGCGATTGCGGCGGTCCGCTCCGGCGCCAGCAACTACCTAACCGTGCCGTTCGCGCTCGACGAGGTGCGGTTCCTGCGTGAGAGCCTCCACGACGAGGCGCGCTTCCGCGGTGAGCTGGACCACCTTCGCGGCCAATTCTGGAAGGCGGAAGCCCTCGATCTCGTACGGACGAGCTGCTCCGCCATGCGGTCGGTGTTCATCAAGGTCAGGCAGGTTGCCCCGACCAGGACCACGGTCCTGCTCACGGGTGAGACCGGAACGGGGAAGACCGTACTCGCCCAGCTCATCCACCTTCACAGCCGGCGTGCGGCAGGGCCGTTCATCAGCGTGCACTGTGGCGCGATCCCCGAAGGGCTGCTGGAAAGCGAGCTGTTCGGACACGAACGCGGCGCCTTCACCGGCGCCGTGAGGCGCAAGCTGGGTAAGTTCGAGATTGCTCACAGCGGGACGATTCTGCTCGATGAGATCGGCACCATGACCCCAGCGATGCAGACCAAGCTCCTGCAAGTTCTCCAGGACGGTGTCGTCCAAAGGGTGGGGAGCGAGCAGCCGATCCGGGTTGATGTCCGGGTGATTGCGGCCACCAACCTCGATCTCCGTCGTGCCAGCGAGGAGGGTCGGTTCCGCGAGGACCTGTTCTATCGGCTCAACGTGTTCCCGATCGTCCTCCTTCCGCTACGCGAACGGATGGAGGATCTCGAGGTCATTGTCGAGAACATCCTCGTCAAGCTCGAGCAGGAGTACAGGAAGCACATCTTCCGGATGAGCCCGGAGGTGATGGAGGCGGTTCGCCGCTACTCCTGGCCCGGGAACCTGCGAGAGCTCGAGAGCGTGCTCGAGCGTGCCTACATCCTCGAGAGCTCGAGCACTCTGGCGCGAGAGTCGTTTCCTGCCGAGCTGTTTTCGGCGCCAGGCGGAGCCGGTCCGTTGAGTGGGGGAGGCCCCCCGCAGACACTGGCCTCTGTCCGCCAGCAGGCGATCGAAAGAGCCGAGAGAACGTATCTCGCCCAACTCCTGCGACAGTGTGGCGGGCGGGTCGGTGAGGCAGCAGCGGCTGCCGGCGTCTCCAGTCGCCAGCTCAACACGCTGATGCGGCGTTACGACCTGCACAAGAAGGACTTCAAGCGCCAACAGTCGTGACGGTCGCGGGCAGAACCCGTTCCGCCGGTTCCGTCGGCTGACCGGAAGTCCGAGTTCCGTTTCAGGTGTTGACGCGCCGCATCGCCAGGCGAGTTCTGTCAATCCACAAAGGCATACCGGGCACACCGAAGGGCCAGCCGCCGATGTGGCATCGAGGTTGCTCTTTGCCGTGCCGGAAGGTGGAGAGCATTCGGAATCGGAGTGCCCAGCGACCGGGGACGGAGAGCTTGGGAGGGGAGGACGGCAAGATGTTCGACACCGACGGATGGCGAGAGATCACGGTGCGCGGAATCGTCGTCGCGGCCGGATCGAGCGCAGATGATGACCGTGTCCTTCTTGAGACCTCGGATGAGACGGAGGTCCTCGTTGATCCTGATGGCGTGGGTGGGGAGCTTCGCGAATACCTGCACGAGGAGGTCAAGGCTCGGGGGGTTCTGCGGAAAGACAGGACAGGAAGGTTGGTGCTGCGGGTCAGGGGCTTCGAGGTGTGCGAGTGGGTCGAGGAGGTAGCCCAGGACGAGTGGGTTAAGTAGCGGCGCTACAACCTCGGTCCTCCAGTGGAGCACCGAGTAACA
>JAJDNH010000223.1 GCA_022340775.1 Acidobacteriota bacterium | reverse complement strand
TACCTCGTCTGGGTCGGGCTTCTGATGATCCTGCTGCCGTGGAGCACGGCGTGGCCGACGATCCTGACCTGGATCCCTTACCCTATCGCCACCGTTCTCGACCTGCCTGCTCTGCGCGGACTGATCAGCGGCTTCGGCCTGCTGCATCTGCTGCTGCTGGCTGCTGAGATGCTGCCGACGAGGCCGACTCAGCCGTCGCCATGATCATCGGTGTCGGCCTCGATCTGATTGCGGTCGAGCGTATCGACCGCCTGCTGGCACGGCATGGTGACCGCTTCCTGTCCCGGTGCTTCTCGTCCGATGAGCTGGTGCGGCCCTCCGACCCCGAGCACCTCGCTGGCCTGCTGGCAGCCAAGGAAGCTGCCTTCAAGGCGCTGCTGGTTCCGGCCACCTCGGGCATAGGCTGGAAGGACATCGCGGTCATCAGGGGCCGCGATGGACTTCCTCGCCTGCGCTTCCAAGGCCGTGCCCAGGAGCAGGGTGCGAGGCTCGGGATCAACGTGTCACATGTGAGCATCACCCACCACGGCGGCTTCGCTGCCGCCGTCGTGATCCTGGAGCGCTAAGGGCCCGGTCCTTTGCGACCAGCACACTGTGATCGGCGTTTCTCGTGCTTGAACCGGAGGGCCTCAACCCTTACACTCGGCATGATGGAGGGCCGGGTTCTTCTCGTCGACGACGAGCCGTACATCCTTCGCATCCTCTCCTTCAAGCTTCGGCGGGAGGGTTTCGACACGCTGGAGGCGCGCTCGCCGGAGGAGGCGCTGTCCATCCTGGCCAACAACCCCGTGGACCTGATTCTCCTCGACGTCGCCCTGGCCTCGGTGACCGACGGCTTCGACCTCGCGCACACTTTGCGGCAGGACCCGGCAACCTCAGATCTGCCGATCATCATGCTCACCGCCCGTGACCTCGTCGGGGACGTCCGTCGCGGGCACGAGGTCGGTGCAGTGGGCTACATCACGAAGCCGTTCTCGACCGCCGAGGTCATCCACCGGATACGGGCGATCCTCGGACCGGCGGGCCACGCTTCTTCGTAGATCGGATCATTCACTCATAATCGTTTGCGTCCCGCGAGCTTGACGGTCGTTCACGCCACGCGTAGGCTCGCTGTCCGGAGGAACGGAACGGCGATGTACCGGAAAACGCTGAATCTCCCGATGACGAAGTTCCCGATGAGGGCTCAGCTGCCGCAGCGCGAACCGCAGATGCTGAAGCAGTGGGAGGAGATCGGCCTGTACGAGCTCATCCGCGAGGCGCGCGCTGGCGCGCCCCGGTTCATCCTCCACGACGGCCCCCCGTACGCCAACGGCCACCTCCACCTGGGGCACGCCCTCAACAAGATCCTCAAGGACGTGGTCGTGAAATCGCGTACGATGATGGGCTTCGACGCGCCGTACGTTCCCGGTTGGGACTGCCACGGCTTGCCGATCGAGCACCAGGTCGACCAGAAGCTCGGCAGCCGCAAGGCGGAGATGTCGGTCGGCGATGTCCGGCAAGCCTGCCGCGACTACGCGGCGCGGTTCGTCAAGATCCAGCGCGAGGAGTTCTGTCGTCTGGGAGTGCTCGGTCGCTGGAACGACCCGTACCTGACGATGGACTTCGCCTACGAGGCCGAGATCGCCTCCGCGCTGCACGGCTTCCTCCTCGCCGGCTACGTGGAACGCGGCCTCAAGCCGGTCCACTGGTGCACATCCTGCCGCACCGCCCTGGCGGAGGCCGAGGTCGAGTACGAAGACCACACCAGTCCTTCGATCACGGTGGCGTTTGCCCTGGCCGATGACGCCCGCCGCGCGCTCGGCATCGACGGGTCTACGCCGGCCGCCGCCGTCATCTGGACCACCACGCCGTGGACGCTGCCGTCCAACCTCGCGATCGCGCTCCACCCGAGCTTCGAGTACGTTCTCGTCGAACGTCACGGGAGGCTCCACCTGCTCGCCGCCGAGCTGGTCGAAGCGACAGCGAAGAGCGCCGGGTGGGACGACTATCGGGTGGTCGGCCCGGTGAACGGCTCCGACCTCGAAGGTACCCACTACCACCATCCGTTGGCTGACCGCGACGGCGTCTTCATCCTCGCCGACCACGTCACTTTGGACCAGGGGACAGGCCTGGTGCACACCGCACCGGGTCACGGCGCCGAGGACTTCGTCATCGGGCAGAAGTACGGCCTCGAGCCGTTCGCGCCGCTGGACGACGGTGGCAGATTCACCGCCGAGGCGCCCGACTGGCAGGGGCTGCACGTGTTCGAGGCCAACCCGCGCATCGTGGACGCGCTCTCGGAACGTGGCGTGCTGCTGGCGCACGGCGAAGTCGAGCACTCCTACCCGCACTGCTGGAGGTGCAAGAGTCCGGTCATCTTCCGGGCCACGCCGCAATGGTTCATCCGCATGGACCGCAACGATCTGCGGCAACGGGCGTTGAACGGGATCCGCGAGGCCAGCTGGGTGCCGGCCTGGGGACGGCCCCGCATCGAGGGCATGGTCGAGAGCCGGCCGGACTGGTGCATTTCCAGGCAGCGGCTGTGGGGCGTGCCGATCACGGTGCTGATCTGCGCCTCGTGTGACGCCCCGGTGATCGACGAGTCCCTGTTCGACTACATCAGGGAGCTGTTTCTCAAGGAGGGAGCGGACGCCTGGTTCAACCATCCGCCCGAGGAGCTCGTCCCGGAGGGCTATGCTTGTCCCTCGTGCGGAGCGACCACGTTCACCAAGGAGCACGACATCCTCGACGTGTGGTTCGACTCGGGTGTCAGCCACCTGGTAGTGTGCGACACCGATCGCTGGGGGCTGGACTGGCCCGCCGATCTGTACGTGGAAGGCCAGGACCAGTACCGCGGCTGGTTCCAGTCCTCGCTACTGGTGGCGGAAGGGCTCAAGGGCAGCGCGCCGTACCGCCAGGTTCTGACTCACGGCTTCTTTGTCGATGCCGAGGGCCACAAGATGTCGAAGTCTCTCGGCAACGTCATCCTGCCGCAGCAGCTGCTCAAGGAGTACGGCGCCGACATCCTGAGGCTGTGGACGGCGATGGTCGATTTCCGGGAGGATCTGCGGATCTCCGAGGAGATCATGACCCGCAACGCGGACGCCTACCGCAAGATCCGCAACACGCTCCGCTTCCTGCTCGCCAACCTCGCGGACTTCGACCCGGCACGCCATGCGGTTCCGGTATCCGACATCTCGGGCATCGACGCCTACGTCCTGCGCCGGGCGCGGGAGCTGGCGCAGCGCATGGTGGCCGCCTACACCGCCTTCGACCTGTCGACGGTGTTTCACCGCATCCTCAACTTCTGCACCGTGGATCTTTCGAGCCTCTACCTCGACATCCTGAAGGACCGGCTGTACTGTGACCATCCCGACGAGCACAGGCGCCGAGCCTCACAAACGGTGATCTTCAAGGTCGCCGAGATGCTGACGACCCTGCTGGCGCCGGTGCTGAGCTTCACCGCCGACGAAGCGTGGTCCTACCTTCCGGGCGATCGCCAACGGTCCGTCCATCTCGCTGAGTTCGCGACCCTGGATGACGTCCCGGAGGACGCCGCCGGCGACGAGCGCTGGAGCCGCCTGCTGGCACTGCGTGAGGTCGTCTACCGGCAGCTCGAGGCACTGCGCCAGGAGGAGGCGATCGGCAAGTCGCTCGAGGCGCGAGCCACGATCCGAGGCGACCTCGGGCAGCTCGAAGAGGATCTCCGGGCGACCTCGACCGACCTGTCGGAGCTGCTCATCGTCTCCGACACGGCGCTCCAGCACGGCGGCACCGGTGGGGAGCCGGTCGAAGCCTACCCGGGACTGACGGCGAGTACCGATCCGTTCGCAGGCCATACCTGCGCCCGCTGTTGGCGGCGCGTCGAGAGGCCGGTTGACAACCAGCAGCTACCGGATCTGTGCCCACGCTGCCACCAGGTCGTTGGCCGCCTGCTCGCGGAAGGCCGGGCGGAGCTGCGTGCCGGGGAGGACGCAGCCAGCTGATGCGACGCGCCCTTCCCTGGCTGACCGCTGCTGTGGTGATTCTCCTCGACCGCCTGACCAAGGCCGCGGTCCTGCACTGGATGGTCCACGGCAGTTGGATCAACGTGCTGCCGGGCGTGACCCTGACCCACGTCCACAACCGCGGCATCGCGTTCAGCCTGTTCGCGGACGGGGGACCGGTCACGCGAGTGCTGCTGCAGGCGGTAATCGTGGCGGCGGTTGTGATCATCGCCTGGACCGTGTACCGGCACGGCGACCGCGGGCGACTGACATCGGTCGCGCTCGGGCTGATTCTCGGCGGCGCCCTCGGCAACCTGTTCGACCGCATCCTCTACGGTTGGGTGGTCGACTTCATCCACCTCTGGATCCGGTTCGGCGGCGGGACCTACTCGTGGCCCGACTTCAACGTCGCCGACAGCGCCATCACCATCGGCGCGGCGCTGCTGATCCTGCATGAGTTGAGGCGCTCCGGGGAGACCGAGCATGCACCCGATTCTGATTAACCTCGGATTCCTGCAGATCCCGACCTACGGTGTAATGCTGGTCACCGCCGTGCTGCTGGCGCTGTGGACCGCCAAGCGGCGCGCGGACGGCGCCGGCCTCGACGGCGCCCGGATCGTCGACCTCGGGCTGTGGCTCGTCATCTGGGCGCTGCTGGGCTCCAAGGCGCTGCTGGTCATCGTCGAGGCCCCGCGCTACCTGCACCATCCCGCCGACCTGATCGGGGTTCTGCGTGCGGGAGGTGTGTTCCTCGGCGGGCTGATTGCGGCCCTGATCGCGGCCGCAGTGCTGTTCCGGCGCTACAAGCTGCAGTTCCTACCGACGGCCGACGTGCTGATGCCGTCGGTGTCGCTGGGGCAGGCGATCGGCCGTATCGGGTGCCTGATGGCCGGGTGCTGCTGGGGCAAGGCGTGCCACCTGCCGTGGGCGATCACCTACACCAGCCCGGTAGCCGCTCAGAACGTGGGCACGCCGCTGAACGTCCCACTGCAGCCGTTCCCGGTCTACGCGCTGCTCTTCAACCTCTCGCTGTACGGCCTGCTGGCCTGGCTGTACCGGCGGCGGGTCACGACTGGAAGAGTCTTCGCCACCTACCTGGTCCTGTACGGCGCCGGACGCTTCCTGCTCGAGTACACGCGCGGCGATGCCGAGCGCGGCTTCGTCATTCACGGCGTGCTCTCCACCAGCCAGGCGATCGGAATTGTCCTCGTCCTGATCGGTATCGGCACCCACTACTGGATCGGGCGCCGCCGGACGTCGTGAGCCCGCACCACCGCTTCACTGTCCCACCGGAGCTGGAAGCGGAACGTCTCGACCGGGCCCTTGCCATCCTGAACCCTCAATGGAGCCGCTCGCGGGGGCGTCGGCTGCTCGACGAGGAGCGGGTGACGGTTGATGGCCGGCCCGGCAAGCCCTCCCTGCAGCTCAAGGCGAGCTCGGTGATCGAGGTCGACGAGCCCGAGCCGAGGCCCTCCCGGCTCGATCCCGAGGCCATCGATCTCGACGTCGTGTTCGAAGACGAGCACATCCTGGTCATTAA
>JAJDNH010000222.1 GCA_022340775.1 Acidobacteriota bacterium | reverse complement strand
CACCTGCCGACAGACGGCGAAGCGAGACGTACGAGACGTTGTGAGATGTGGCGTTTTCGCAGTGCGAGCGAGTGAGGCGTAGCTGCAGCTACTCCGCAGCGAGCGAGCACAAGAAAACGCCGCAGATCGCGGCGTATCGTTCGTCGCAGCCATCGGCCGGCGGTGGGTGTCGGGTCATGGTGCCCAGGGACAGAATCGAACTGCCGACACGGGGATTTTCAGTCCCCTGCTCTACCGACTGAGCTACCTGGGCAGCCAGGCGAAGGATTTATAACGCAGGCGTCAAGGACTGTCAACGGAGGGCGGGCCGACGTCGGCCAGAACCTCCTCGAGAGGCCGCACGGGCAGGCTGTCCGGCACGTCCAGCTCGAGCAGCAGCATCGCCTGTCCGTGGGTCTTGCCCTGGGCGTCGGTGCTCAGGCTCGCCGTACCGCCGCCACCGAGGGAGTCGTGGAGGATGAAGTTGAGCGCCTTGAGGTTGGGAACCTCGTACCGGGTCACGCCCTTGCGGCAGATGCGCGCAAAGTGACGCGCCACCCGCTCAGCCGTCAGCTCCCGGGTGAGAACCTCGTACGCCTCGGCAGAATCGGCGATGACACCCACGTTGGAGTCATCCCCCTTGTCGCCGGAGCGGGAGTGCGCGATCTGAGCGAGCCGGACCCGTGGCATGAAGACACCTCCAGTGGCAGAGGATACCACCCGAGCAGGCCGGTGGTCGTCGTCCCGAGGATTCCGATGGACCCAGGTTATTACCGCGATGTCCTCTCGCCCTCGTCGACGGCGCCTCGCACACCGGTCGGCGGCAGGGACAGCTTGCGTCCCATCTCGACCTTGGCTCGCAGCCGTTCCCACTCCCACCGGAGGTTGCGGCGCATCGCCTCGACGTGCTCCTCCGTGAGGTGCCGGAACCGCCCCTGCAGCTCGAGGTAGGCGTTGACGTCGGTGAAGGCCGGCTCGTGGTTGATCGTGTACCGGGTCCCGTACTCGACCTCGTAGAGAGGAAACACGCCGGTCTCCACCGCCAAGCGGGCGATCTTGACCGAGTTTCGCTCTTCCGACTTGTGCCCGGCCGGGCACGAGATCCACAGGTGGATGAACTTGGCTCCGGGGATTCCCTTGGCCTTTTCCACCTTGCGCACGAAGTCCTCGGGGAAGGCAATCGATGCGGTCGCGGTGTAGGGGATCCGGTGCTCCACCATGATCTCGACCATGTTCTTCTTCGGCTCCGCCTTCGGTGTCTCGACGGGCGTGGTCGTGGTCCACGCTCCGTAGGGAGTGGCCGAGGAGCGCTGGATCCCGGTATTCATGTACGCCTCATTGTCGTAACAGAAGTAGATGATGTCGTCGTTGCGCTCCACCGCTCCTGACAGGGACTGGAAGCCGATGTCGAAGGTCCCCCCGTCTCCGGCCCAGGCAACCACGTTGATGTCCTTCTGGCCCTGTGCATCGAGCGCGGCTCTGATACCGGATGCCGAGATCGCGGCCGTCTCGAATGCGACCTGCAGCACCGGCACGCTCAGCGCCTGGAACGGGTACGGCCCGTTGATCACCGCCCAGCAGCAGGCCGGGATCACGACCATGGTGTTCGGCCCGAGAGCCTTGAGCGCCAGCCGCATGCCGAGCGCAGCCCCGCACCCCGGGCACGCCAGATGACCGGAGCTGAGAATCTCACCGTCGGGCAGATGAAGGTTGCGCGGATCGTAGCTCGTAGTGTCGATCGCCATGACGCCTCCTCAGCTCATCGCCAGCGCGGCCTTGGCCGGGTCCTGGGCGGACAGGACGTCCCACCATGTGACCGGATCCGTGATCCTGTCCTTCCACACTCCGGTCAGCATCTCCTCGAGGTCGTCCGGTGTAATGTCCCGTCCGCCCAAGCCGGCGATGACGCCGCACACCCTCGGCTGCTCGGCTTGCGGAAGGTCGTAGAGCGCCGACTTGACCTCCTGATGGAAGATCCCGTGGTGCCCGAAAGAGCAGTTGCGATCCAGCACCAGAACCTTGGCCCGGCCGCCGAGAAGTGAGCGCAGAATGGATGCCGGGAACGGGCGGAAAACGCGCAGCCTGACCAGGCCTACCGGGACTCCGGCCTCACGCAGCTGATCCACCACCGGCCGCGCCGTGGAACCAGCCGTGGCCGCCGTTACCAACACCAACTCGGCACCGTCCATGCGGTACTCCTCGACAATCCGGTAGGTCCGTCCGGTCAGCTGCCCCCACTCACGCCCGACCTCGTCCCAAACACCGAGCGCCAGGTCATGCGCGAGGTCCATCTTGCGTCGAAACTCCATGTACCGGTCTGGAAAGACCAAGTTGCCCAGCGCAGCCGGGTGCGCGAGGTCCATCTTGTGCGGCAGCTCGAGCGGCGGCAGGAACGAGTCCACGACTTCCTGCTCGGGCATCTCTACATCCTCGAAAGTGTGGGACAGAAAGAAGGCGTCGAGCACGACCATGGTCGGCAACAGCACCCTCTCCGACACCTTGAACGCCTGAATGACCGAGTCGACGACCTCCTGGGAGGATTCGCAGTAGATCTGCATCCAGCCGGTATCCCGCTGCGACAGCGAGTCGTTCTGGTCGGTCCAGATAGACCAGCCGGGGGCCATGGCGCGGTTGACGTTCGCCAGCACGATCGGCAGGCGAGCGCCGGCAGCCCAGTGGATGAGCTCGTGCATCAGCGCCAGTCCCTGAGCCGAGGTCGCGGTGAAGGCGCGTGCCCCAGCGGAGGAGGCACTGATACACCCCGCAAGGGCCGAATGTTCGGACTCGACCTTGATGAAGCGGGCATCCAGCTGGCCTTTGGCCACCATGGTCGCGATCTCCTCGATGATCGAGGTTTGCGGCGTGATCGGGTAGGCAGAAACCACCTGCGCCCGGGACAGCCGCACGGCGTGGGCCACCGCTCCGTTGCCCTTGACCACCATCCTCATGATTCAACCTCCACCAGGGTCAACGCGCTCCGCGGGCATTCCTCGACGCAGATCCCGCACCCCTTGCAGTGCTCGGTGTCGATCTCGAAGCCGACCACTCCGTTGCGCTTGTGAATGGCCACGTCGGGGCAGAAGAACAGGCAGTTGCAGCACTCGTTGCAGGTGCCGCAGACAAGACAGCGGCGAGCCTCGTGGACCGCCTGCTCGTCGGTGAAGCCCTGTACCACCTCGTCGAACGAGGACCTTCTTGCCTGGGCGTCCATCTCCTCGATCTGCGGTCGGGGCGACTCCGTGAAGTAGGCGACGTTGAGCTGCTCCACATACACCGGATGGGCGGCCTCGACCGGACGCTGCCACAGCTTCTGCAGCGACGGCGCCGCCGCCGGCAGCTCGCGACCGCCGAGCCGCCTGTCGACAACCGCTGCCACCCGGCGCCCACCGCCCACCGCCGCCGTCACCGTGCCATCACCGAACGCCGCGTCGCCAGCCGCGAAGACGCCGTCGACCGGGGTTGCAAAGCGCTCGTCCGCTGCCACCCGCCAGCCGTCGCGCGCGGACTCCGGCAGCAGCTCGAGATCGGCACTCTCGCCGATCGCAGTGACCACCCCCGCAACCGGCAGCCGGAACTCCGACCCCTCAACCGGCAACGGACGGCGCCGGCCGGACTCGTCGGGCTCACCCAGGCGCATCTTCAGACACTCGAGCGCGGTGATGCGGCCATCCTCGACCACCACCTGGCTCGGCGCGGTAAGAAAGTGGAACGGCACGCCTTCCTTTTCCGCCTCGTCCACCTCACCGGGGATGGCCGGCATTTCGAGCCGGGACCGCCGATAGACGATGATCGGCTCGACCCCGAGACGCAGCAGAGAACGAGCGACGTCGATCGCCGTGTTGCCGCCGCCGACCACGGCCACCGGCGACGGCAGCTCTGGGCGCTCGCCGGCCAGGATCCGCTCCAAGAGCATGACCCCGTTGTAGACGTTCGGATGATCCTCTCCAGGTACCGCGAGCGGCCGCGAGCGGTGGAAGCCAACGGCCACGATCACGGCGTCGAACCTCTGCTTCAGATCGTCCAGCGTGATGTCTTTGCCAACGTGTGTCGAGCAGGTGAAGCGTACCCCGAGGCTCCCGACAAGAGCCAGCTCACGGTCCAAGATCTCCTTGGGCAGCCTGTAGTCCGGAATTCCGGTGCGGAGGTAGCCGCCGGGCTTGGCCTTGTCGTCGAACACCTCCACCTCGTGACCGGCCAGGGCCAGGCTGTAGGCCGCAGATATCCCAGCCGGACCGGCGCCGACGACCGCCACCTTCTTGCCTGTCGGACGCGCCTTCTCGGGCAGGAAGCTCTCGTCCAAAGAGCTGTCACCCAAGAAACGCTCCAGCATGTGGATCGCGATCGCCCCTCCGAACTGCCGCCGGTTGCACTCGCTCTCGCACGGGTGGGGACAAACCCGCCCCAGCGTCGAGGCGAGGGGGTTCCCGGCACGCCACAGGCGAGCCGCAGCCGCCACGTCACCGCGGGCGATGAGGTCCATGGCCTTGGAGATGTCGTTGCCGGCAGGGCACACGTGTGAGCACGCAGGCAGCTTGTCCTCGTACACCGGCTGCACGTACTTCCAGGTCCCCGTCTTGATGGCTGTGATCGCGTTGTCGGAGTACGAGGTCAGGGGGACGTCCTCGAGGTATTTCGGATTCAGCTCGACCATTCGGCTACCTCCCCACGCCCTGCGGAGCGAGAACGCTGACCGCAGCCGCCGCCTCGACCGCGGCGGCCACGTTGGCCTCGGGCTTGATCGGTACCGTGGCGCGGATCGCTTCCCCCAGGCTATCGAGGCTCACGAACCCCGTCAGCTGACAGACGGCGCCCAGGATGGCGGTGTTGACGATCGGGGACGTGATCGAGCCCAGACGGTGCTCGATCGCGATACGAGAGGCGTCCACAGTAGCGATCTTGAATGGGCCCAGATGCGAGAACTCGGCCGGCTCATGCGCCGAGTTGATGAGCACCCAGGCACCCTCTTTGACGCCCTGCGTCACGTCCACCAGCTTCTGGGTAATCAGGCTCTGATCCAGCACGATCAGCCCGTCGGGCTCGTAGATCTCGGTTCGGATCAGAACCGGCTCGCGATCCAAGCGCACGAACGCGGCCACCGGTGCTCCCCGCCGCTCGGAGCCGAAGGAGGGAAAAGCCTGAACGTGCATCCCCTCGCGGAAAGCGGCCTCGGCGATGATCTGGGAAGCGACGACCGCTCCCTGTCCGCCGCGCCCGTGTATTCGGATCTCGATCATGACGCCCTCCCTTCGCCCCCTCAATTTATGTGAACCCGTTCACGAAGGCAAGAAGTGCCTTGATGAGATGCAGTTACAACTTCAACCGTGCCGGGGAATCAGTTCCCCTTCTCGGTAGAACGGATCTTTCGCAACGCACACTCGGCGTACCCTGAGCACTTCCGACATACCGGATCATCGGTCATGCCGAAGTCCTCCGGCGCGCACACCGTGATCGACGGGTCGCGCCCCTCTTTCAGCTCTTTGAACAGCGCCTCGTCCTCGCCGGTCGGCGCCTCGCCGCCCTCGAGATGGGAGATGGCCGCCCGCACCCTCGGATTCCATTCCAGGTTGCGACGCTCGACGACGGTGTCTTTCGCAGCCGCCACTGCAGCGCCACGGGCCTTCTTCATCTGGAACGCGATCTTGCGGCGCGATGGGAGCTTCCGTGTCGCCAGGAAGAATATGTACCCCGCCGACATCCCCACGGCGTTGGCCGCACCGCCCAGTGGCCCAAGGCGCACGAAGCTCGAGAACAGCAACAACCCACCCCCGATGAGCGCCAGCCACTTGACCTTCACAGGAAGGATGAAGAACAGCAGGAACTCTGTGTCGGGAGACAGCGTCGCGAACGTGAACAACAGGGACGTGTCGAGGAAGATGTCGCCGGCCAGCGGCTGACCGAAGGCAATGGCCGTGCCCGCCGCGCCGAGCACCGACACGAGCCAGAAGATCAGGAAACGGGGTGAGCCCCACTCCTCCTCGAGCGGGCGGGCCATAATCCACAGGATCAACATCGAGAAGAAGAACCAGATGATGCCCCCGTGCAGGAACTGGAAGGTCACAACGCTCCACGGGCGGGCGGCGACCTGGCCCGGCAGGAGCTCCAGCATCGCCTGTGTCCCGGGTGTCGTCGAGGTCATGAAGAAGAAGGCGAAGTGCGCAAAGATCAGCGCCTCCGTCAGGTGCCAGTGCTCTCTTCTCATCAGCGTCTCCCGAGCCGTCGCTCCATCTCGGCCTGAGACAGGCGAAGGACGATCGGTCTCCCGTGGGGGCAGCGGTAGGGGTCGTCGCTGCCGGCGAGATCGGTCAGCAGCGCCCGCTGCTTCTCGGGCGCCAGCGGATGGTTGATCTTGATCGCCGCCCGACAGGACAACGATGCTGCGAGCTCCTCTTCGAGCGTCTCGGTGACCCGCTCCGGCACGCCGTCCAGATCGGTAGCGCGCTCCAGAAGCTCGCGTACCAGCTCCCCCCCGGCCCCTGGGTCGAGGTCCGGCGGCAGCGCACTCAGGCGAACGGTGTCGGGTGCGAACCGGTCGGCGTCGACACCGACCCGGGCCAGCAGGGGGCCAACTCTGTCGAGCGCCCCCGCCAGTGCCTCCCCCACCTCGAGCAGGATCGGCGTCAGTAGCCGCTGTGCGGGTGCCGACGTCCCCGCCAGCTGGCGACGGATCGCGTCGTACAGGACGCGCTCATGGGCCACGTGCTGGTCCACGATCACCAGGCCCTGCTCGTCCTCCAGCAACAGGAACGAGCTCCTGTACTGGCCGATCAAGCGCCCGAAAGGCGTGTCCGCCCTCCCCGGCCGTGCCCCCGAGCGGCCCGGTTCCAGGTCCAGTAGTGGGGCAGCGACACCGGCGGAGGTCGCGGGTGCCGGCTCCGCGTAGACGGGGTGTGGAAACAGCGAGGTCTCCCGTGGCCGTCGAGCGTCCGCCCCGGAAACAACCGACTGCCCGGCGGACCGCGGCTCAGCACTCTCGACCCTGTTCACTGCGACCCGGCCATGGGAAGCCACCACCGCCTGGCGCAGGGTCCGCTCGACGACGCCGAAGACCTGGCCGGGGCGCGCAAAACGGACCTCGGCTTTCGCCGGATGGACGTTGACGTCGAGGTCCTCCGGGGGCAGGGTCACGAACAGCACGACTCGCGCCCCGCCGAACCCAGGGCCGGCCTCCCTGAGCACTCTCATCACCGCCCCCACCAGGATGCGGTCGCGAACGGCCCGGCCGTTGGCCAGCAGCGTCAGTGTGGGACGCCCCGAGCCACCGCCCGGCGACATCAGTACCTCGACCTCGACGCGCCCGGCCCGCTCGGCAGCACGGTATACCGCGCCGGCCGACCGCCTGCGGTCGAGGTCTCGGAAACGCTGGACGGGATCGGCCGCCGGCGGAACTTCGAACAGCGATCTCGGTCCATGGCGGAGAGAAAACGCGACCTCAGGCCGCGCCAGCGCCATCGCGATGACGACCTCCTGAACATGCCTCAGCTCGGTCTCCGGCGCGTGCAGGAACTTGCGCCGTGCAGGCACGTTGAAGAACAGGTCACTGACCTCGACTGTCGTTCCCCGCGACCGCGCCTCGCCTTCGACACCGAGCACCCGCCCGCCCTCGACCGTGACCCGCGCGCCTCCCTCCGCCGGATCGCTGGAGCTGGACAGGACGAACCGCGATACCGCGGCGATCGACGGGATCGCCTCACCACGGAAGCCGAGGGTCGCGATCCGGTCGAGATCCTCGGCGGCAGAGACCTTGGAGGTGGCGTGACGCTCGAGTGCGAGCAGTAGGTCATCCCCATCCATTCCACATCCGTCGTCGCTCACGCGGACCAGTGACCGACCACCGTTCTTGACCTCCACCGAGACCCGCTCTGCACCGGCATCGAGGCTGTTCTCGACCAGCTCCTTGACCACCGAGGCCGGACGCTCGATCACCTCCCCCGCAGCGATGCGGTTCACGATAAGGTCGGAGAGAACGCGAATCCTCGTCACGCCGACATGATACAGGCGCGGATGCCAGACCTGCTGGCCGCCACCCTCACCGCGCCTCCCCCACGCTCCCATTGACTGGGATACCATCTCCAGGTGGGCCGGCTCACCGTCGCCGTCGTTCAAGGAGCCGCCGTCAGCGGCAGGCCGGACCGGTCGTGCCACCGCTACAACCGTCTCCTGGGGAACCTCACGGCCGATATTATCCTCCTGCCCGAGCTGGCGCTGACCGGGTACGACGCCACGCTTGACTACCGGACGTTGGCGGAAGGGCATGAGGACGCGACCGCCGGGTGGGCCGCCACCTGGGCACGCACTCTGGACGCCCTCCTGGTCGTCGGAATGCCCCTCGCGGCAGACGACCTGGTGCTCAACGCAGCGCTGATGGTGCTGCCGAACGGGTCCCGGCACACCTACGCCAAGCGACACCCGTGGGGTGGCGAAGCCGAGCAGTTCGCGGCCGGCGCCGAACCGCCTCCGGTGCTGTCCTTCCGGGGAGCGCAGGTCGCTCCGCTGATCTGCTACGACATGACGTTCGCCTCGGAGACCGCTGACCTTGCCGGCCTGGTGGATGTCCTGCTCGCACCTTCGGCCTGGCCGTGGATGAGCCGCGCTCACGCTGCCGCCGGTCCCGACCTCGCACGTGCGATCGCCACCCAGCTCCAGTGTGCCGTCGCGTGGTCCAACCAGACTGGAAGATGCCGGGTCGGCAGCCGAACCAACTGGAGCGCCGACCGCGGCGCCGGTCGATCGCTGGTCACCCTTCCCTACCGGCAGGCCGAGGCGAGGTGCCCGGCTCGTGGAGCCGCGTTCGCAACGCTGACGATCGACCTCGATCGGCTGCGTCACCGAAGACGCGAGAAGCTGGCAATGTAGCGCGGGTGATCCCCGGAGGAGCGGGCAGAACCTCGAGATCTCCAGCTGGGATGCTCGTCGGGAGCCTACGTCTGCGGACCGAAAATCGAGAGGTCGGGCTTCGAGTCCGGGGTCACGACACGGTTCGGGTCGGCCAGGTCCTCCTTGATCAGGAGGTCGATCAGAAGGTCACGGACTCCGCCGCGCCCGTTCTGTTTGAACCGCCGCTTGACCTGACCGGGCTTCAGCTCGATCCCGGTCATGTGCTTGAGGTACTGGCAGAAGACCCGCGGTCTCGAGAGGAAACTGGCGACCAGGAGGGCGAGCAGGACAAACATGCTGGCGGCAGCGCCGAGGTCCAGGATGTTCGTCGGCGTCAGGTCGATCAGGTTGTGGATCATGGCGTGCCCCCTAGATGTCGTCGATCTCGTCCGGATCGTGGGTCTCGTCGACCTCCTCGAAGTAGTCCTGTGGAACCAGGACCTCACGTCCCTTGGCGCCGTTGAGCGGACCCACGAGCCCTTCGCTCTCCATCATGTCGATCAGCCGCGCAGAGCGAGTGTACCCGAGGTGCAGGCGACGCTGTATGAAGCTGGCTGATGCCTTGCGTGTACTGATCACCAGTCGGGCTGCCTTGTCGTACATCGGATCCGTGAGGTCCTCCGCCTCGCTGGCTGAAGCGCTGCGCCGGCCCTTCTCCCCCTCGCCGAGGGCGGGGTGTGAGAGCACGTCCCGCTGGTACTCGGGCTTGCCGAAGCGCTTGATGTAGCGAACCACCGTGGCGATCTCCTTCTCTGTCACCAGCGGTCCATGCAACCGCTGCAGGGCCGAGCTGCCGGATGGCAGGAACAGCATGTCGCCCCGTCCGAGCAGATGTTCGGCGCCAACAGCATCGAGAATGGTCCGCGAGTCGAACTTGGAGCGGACCTTGAACGCAATACGGCACGTGAAGTTGGCCTTGATGATGCCGGTGAGGATGTCTACCGAGGGCCGCTGGGTGGCGCAGATCAAGTGAATGCCCACTGCGCGGGCCTTCTGCGCCAGCCGGGTGATCGATTCCTCGACCGCACGCGAGCTGGTAAGCATCAGATCTGCCAGCTCGTCGATGACGATCACGACGTACGGCATCGGTTCAAGGACCGGCTCCTCTTCCCCCTCCTCGCGACGGAGGTGGTTCCGGACCCGGGCCACCTGGGCGGGGTCACGCACCAGGCGGTTGTACTGGGCGAGGTTCCGCACGCCGAGGGAGGCCAGGACGCGATACCGCCCATCCATCTCCGCCACCGCCCAGCCGAGGGCGTTGGCAGCCTTTTTCGGATCGATGATGATCGGCGTCAGGAGATGTGGAATATCCGAGTACACCCCGAGCTCGACCATCTTCGGGTCGACCAAGATGAACTTGACCTCGTCCGGCCGCGCCTTGAACAGGATCGACATGATCATGGCGTTGAGACCAACCGACTTGCCCGATCCGGTAAAGCCGCCGAGCAGCAGGTGAGGCATCCGCTGGAGATCGGCAAAGAACGGCCTGCCGTGGATGTCGACCCCCAGGCTCAGCGTCAGCAGCGAGGGAAGACGCCGGAACTCATCGGTGTCGATCAGCTGGCCCAGCCTGATGACCTCAGGGCTCGGGTTTGGGACCTCGATCCCGACCGTGGCACGGCCAGGAACGCGCTCGATCCGGACCGACTCGGTGCGGAGAGCGAGGGCGAGATCCTCGGCCAGGTTCTGTATTGCAGAGATCTTGACCCCTGAGTCGAGGCGAAACTCGTAGGTCGTGATCACCGGACCGGTGCGGATGTTCACGACCTCACCGGACACCCGGAACTCGCGGCACTTATCGCTGATCATGCGACCGATCTCGATCAGCGCAGAGGAGTCCCGAGCCGCTGCCTCGTCCGCAGGGTCGAGAAACGACACCTTGGGCAGGTCGTACTCGGCCAGCTCCTCGATGAAGTCGAACTCCTCCTGCACGACCGGTCCCTTGGGCGCCGCCGGCGTCTGCCCACGCTCCCGCCTGGCGGCCGGCCGTTTTGCCGAGGACGCGGCGAACGCCGATCCCGACGGCTCGGGCTCCAGGGCAGCTCCCTCCTCACCTACCACCCGTCGGATGATCCTGAAGCGGCCCCGCCCGTTCAGCTCCTTGACCGTCACGCTCGACGACGGCGGCGTTTCGCCCTGCTCTAGACGCGTCAGCTGCCGTTCGAGCACGCGTTGCTGGGTGCGCCGCTTCTCATTCTCCCGCTGGCGCTCGAAGCGCTCCCGCCGGCGCGTCTCCGCCCGCCCCCGCATCCTCTTGGCCAGGCGGTCCACACCGGCGGCGGCCGAGGCCCCCGACACCAGGAGCACGCCGACGACAAGCAGGAAGACGAGGATCGTCAGTCGACCGGCGGCCCCCGCCACGGCCACCAGCAGCTCATCCACCGCGCGTCCGATGAGACCGCCGCAAGACACCACACCGCCGCGCACGCCGACGTCCTGCCGCAGGAGGTTCGCAAAGCCCGGGATCGCGACGAACAACAGCGCCCAGCCTGCGACCTTGTAGCGGAGGTTTCTTATCGACGCCTCGCGCAGCAGCCTCCAGCCGGCCACACCTGCAAGAACCGGTACCAGAACCGCCGCCAGCCCCACCAGGTCCAGCAGCGCGGCCGACAGGGTCGAGCCCAGCCATCCCGCAAGGTTGTGCGGCGACGACCGTAGGGTGGAAACGTGGAACGGGCTTGGATCGAGCGGGCTGTGAGACACGAGGGCCACGGCCAGCAGCACCGCGAACAGCAGGAGACCAACCGCCAGCGCCTCGCGCAGGACCCGCTCCTTCACAGCCAGCCCATCCAGCTTGCCCCCAGCACCAGCAGCCCGAGCGGCAGGCAGTACCACGCGAAGCGGTAGAACACCCGCGACGTCACCGCGCGCAGGACCAGGCCGAGGGCGAAGTAGCCGGTCACCGCCGCGGTCACTCCGCCGACCCCACACGCGATCCAGAACGAGCTACCGGCAGCCTCGATCCGGCCGGCATGACCAACCACCTCGACCAGGGTTGCTCCCGCAATCGCCGGCACACCGAGAAGGAAGGAGAAGCGGGCGGCCCACTCTCGCTCCAGCCCGCACCCGAGCCCGGCGGCAATCGTCGAGCCCGAACGCGAGATACCCGGAAAGACCGCACAGCCCTGCGCCAGCCCGATCAGAACCGCTTGTTTCCATCCCGTTGTCCTGACCACGCGTTCCCCTCCCGGGAGCACGTAGGTTGCGAGCACGATCACCCCGGTCAGCATGAAAAAGCCGCCGACCCAGACCAGGCGGGTGAAGTCGGCCTCCGCCTGGCTCCTCAAGGCAAAGCCCGGAACCGCGGTCGCGGCAGTGCCGGCTATCAGCAGTCCCAGAACTTTCACTCCCTCCGCCTCGTGCAGCCAGCGAAGCAGCGCTCGGCGCTCGAACCAGATGATCGCGAGTGCGGTACCGACATGGAGCACCGCATCAAAAACCACTCCAGGTTGGCTGAAGCCTGGAATGAGATGCTGCGCGAGCGCCAGATGACCCGACGAGGACACCGGCAGGAACTCTGTCAGCCCCTGCAACACCCCGAGCAGCGCCGCTTGCCACCAAGTCACGTCAGCTCCGTTGCCGCCCGGGGTTGGCGCGCTGCACGTTCACTCTTCATCGAACCTCTCGTCCGCTGTGCCACTCCAGACGAATGGTACACCACCACGGGGCGGGGGGCATGGCGACCACTAGCAACGGGCCCCGATCAGCCGTTCCCCACGGCCCGTAGCAGGCGGACCCATCCGCCGAGGTCGATGTCAGCCGGGCGGCTGCGGGGATCGAGGCCCGCCGCCTCGAGCGTCACAACCGGCACCGCTCCCCGTAGAGCGTTGGCCACCATTTTGCGCGGCATCGTAAGGGCGCGAGCCGCGAGCTTGAGCGCACCCGTCAGCTCATCGGCATCGAAGGTCGGCGGTCGTAAATCGAGGACCAGCACGCTCGAGGTGACCCTTGGACGCGGTCGAAACGCCGACGGCGGAACGTGAAATGCGATCCGTGCCTCGGCGTGGGCGGCGCGCTCGAGCGCCAGCAGGCCGTGGCCTCGATCGCCTGGCGCCGCAACCACCCGCTCGGCCACCTCACGCTGCAGCATCACGACGAGACGTGACAGGAGATCGTATCGTGGCAGCAGGCGGCGCAGGATTGGCGTCCCGACGGAGTACGGCAGGTTGGCCGCCACCTGCCAAGGAGCCTCGTCGCCCAGGAGCGGCTCGAGCGGTTCGACCAACGCGTCGGCATGGCGGAGCTCGGCCTCCGACCCGGAGAGACGGGCGGTGAGGCCGGGCAACAGCTGCTCGTCCAGCTCGAGGGCGAGCACCCGTGAGAACCTCTCGGCGAGCGCGGTCGTGAGGATTCCCCGTCCCGGTCCGATCTCCAGCACGCGCGGCGGCCGGTCGGCCAGCTGTGCCACGATCCTGGCGACAATGGAACGGTCGGTGAGGAAGTTCTGTCCCAGGCGCCGGCGTCGCGAGCGTGCCATGTCAGCGCCGGCACGCCTCCACCAGCGGCGTCACGAACGCCTGAACCGAGTCCGCAAGCTCGTGACTGTCGCCAAGACGGGCGATCCGGTCAACGATCGCCGATCCGACGACGACTCCGTCGGCGAGCCGGGAAACGGCCTCCACCTGGCCCGGCGAAGAGATCCCGAAGCCCACTGCCACCGGCAGCTTACTCACCTTGCGGGCCGCCCGTACATTGGCCGCCAGATCGGCCTCGAGCGTTGTCCGTGCGCCCGTGACACCGGTCCGCGAGACCAGGTACAGGAAGCCGCCCCCTCGGCGGCTGGCCGCCCGTACCCGCTCCTTGGTCGAGGTCGGAGTGACCAGGAGAACGGAGTCGAGGCCGTTGGCCCTGAGCGCGGGCTGGAAGCGGTCCAGTTCCTCGACCGGCACGTCGGTGAACAGAACGCCGTCGGCACCGGCGGATGCGGCGTCCTCAGCGAACCTCTCGACGCCGTACTGGAGCACCGGGTTGGCGTAGGTGAAGATCACGATCGGGATCTCCTCACCCTGGGTACGAATCGCTCCGATCGTCTCCAGTACGCCCCGCGGCGTGGCCCCGGCCGCGAGAGCCCTCTCGGCCGCGCGTTGGTTGGTGGGACCGTCGGCGATGGGATCGGAAAAGGGGATCCCGAGCTCGAGGACGTCGGCGCCGGCACGGCGCAACGCCCGCGCCAGGTCGACCGTCAACTCAAGGGACGGGTCGCCGGCCGTGATGTACGCCACGAAAGCGGCGCGGCGGCTCTTGCGGGCGGCGGCGAAAGCGTGTCCGATCCGGCTCACAGCTCCCTCCCCTCGACCCGGGCGACCTCGTCCAGGTCCTTGTCCCCGCGCCCCGACAGGTTGACGATGATATGTGCCTTGAGCGGCATCGCCGGCGCAACCTTGGCGGCGTAGGCCACGGCGTGTGCCGATTCCAGCGCGGGGATGATCCCCTCGCTCTCGGCCAGGAGATGAAACGCTCCCAGCGCTTCCCGGTCGTCGACCTGGGTGAAGCTGACTCTGGCGCTGTCCCGCCACATCGCGAGCTCCGGACCAACAGCCGGGTAGTCGAGTCCAGCCGACACCGAGTGAGTGGGCAGGACCTGCCCATCAAGGTCCTGCAGGAGCCAGGTGTAGGTCCCGTGGAGCACGCCGGGCCGGGCCGACCCGGCGAAGCGGGCGGCGTGTTGGCCGTCCTCGCTCCCGACACCGCCGGCCTCCACGCCCACCAGGCGCACTCGCTCGTGAGGTACGAACGCGGTGAAGATGCCGGCTGCGTTGGAGCCCCCACCAACGCACGCGACGACCAGGTCCGGCAGGCCGCGGGTATCCTTGCGGAACTGCCCGAACGCCTCGCGCCCGATCACTGCCTGAAAGTCGCGGACGATCATCGGGAAAGGGTGCGGCCCGAGGACCGAGCCCAGGAGGTAGTGCGTCCCGTTGACGTTGGTCACCCAGTCCCGCAGCGCCTCGTTGATCGCGTCCTTGAGGGTGCGCGATCCGGCCTCCACCGGCACGACCTCGGCACCCATCAGTCGCATGCGCCACACGTTCGGCCGTTGCCTGCGCATGTCCTCCGAGCCCATGTAGACGCGGCACTCCAGCCCCAACAGTGCGGCCGCGGTCGCCACCGCCACTCCATGCTGGCCGGCGCCCGTCTCCGCGATCACCCGGTGCTTCCCCATCTCACGGGCCAGCAGCGCCTGGCCCAGCGCGTTGTTGATCTTGTGGGCGCCGGTGTGGCAGAGGTCCTCGCGCTTGAGCCAGATCTGGGCGCCGCCGAGCTCCGCCGACAGCCGGCGCGCCCGGTATAGCGGCGTCGGCCGGCCGACATAGCGTTCGGCGAGCTCGGCCAGCCGGGTCTGGAAGTCGCGGTCGCGGCAGGCCTTCGCATAGGCCTTCTCCAGCTCCAGCAGGGGCGTCATCAGGGTCTCCGGGACGAAGACGCCGCCGTATGCGCCGAAGTACCCGCGCTTGTCAGGTGCCGGTCTCATCCGTCCTCCCGCTCGTGACCGATGATTTTACCTCACCGCACCCTTCGCGGCGGCGACGAACGCGGCCATCAGCTCGCGGTCCTTGAGCCCCGGCGCCTGCTCGACGCCGGAGGACACGTCGACCAGCATCGGGCGCGCCACCGCCACAGCCTCCGCCACGTTCTCCGGCGTCAGACCGCCGGCAAGGCCGAAGCGCGCCTGGGCGGGACGATTCCTGAGAACAGCCCAGTCGAACGGCACGCCGCCTCCCGCACCGGCATCGAGGAGCGGTAGGCAGCGCTCACCGAGGCGCAGCACGCGCTCCCAGTCAACGCCGCCGGTCACCGACACGCACCGGATAATGTTGTTTCCCAGCTCCTGCAACATCTCATCCGGCTCAGCTCCGTGCAGCTGCACCCAGTCGAGGTGGAGGGCCCGCCGCACCGCGAGAATCTCGTCGAGCCCGCAGTCCCGGAAGACACCCACGGTTTCCGCGCCCGACAGCGATCGCGCCCAGCGTACCGCCTCGGCAGTGACCGCACGGGGTGTCCCCGGAACGAAGACGAAGCCCACCAGATCGGCGCCTGCGGCCACCGCCGCCTCGGCGTCAGCCGGCCGCGTCAGCCCGCAGACCTTGACCAGAGGTGCGGTCATCGGCCTTGCTCCCACCGTTCTCATCTCCCCAGCAGCTCGGCCAGTGCCAGCCCGGGATCGGCGGCGCGCACCAGGTGCTCGCCGACCAGGAAAGCGTCGTAGCCGGCGCGCGACAGCAGCTCGACGTCGGGCCGCCCCCGGACACCACTCTCCGCCACTCTGATGCGATCGGACGGTATTGCAGCCGCGAGAAAGGCCGCCCGTTCGAGATCGACTTCGAAGCTCGCCAGATCACGGGCGTTGACGCCGATGACGTCGGCTCCGGATGCAACGGCGCGTTTCGGGTCCTCGTCGGCAAATACCTCGAGCAGGACCTCCAGGTCGAGCTCGTCGGCGGCCGCCAGAAGGTCCGCCAGGCTGCGGTCGTCGAGAATCCTCGAAATGAGGAGCACGGCGTCGGCGCCCAGGAGCACGGTTTCGAGGAGCTGGCGGCGGCAGAATATGAAGTCCTTGCGCAGGACCGGGAGCGCCACCAGCCGGCGAATGGAGCCGATCCAGCGCGGATCTCCGAGGAAGTGGTCCCGCTCGGTCACGACCGAGATCGCCGCTGCACCCGCCCGTGCGTAAGCAACGGCCAGTACGGTCGCATCGAAATCTCCACACAGGACGCCCGCCGACGGCGAAGCGCGCTTGCACTCCGCGATGACGGCGGGGCCATCCACCGCGAGCGCGGCGCGCAGTGAACGGCCGCCCGTTCGCCGCCGTTCCGCGACTGCCTGGAGCGCCCGCTCCTCGAGGTCGCCAGGGGCCGGATCGGCAGCGAGCCGCTTTCGGACCCCTTCGACGATCCGGTCGAGGATGGTGCTACTCACCCTGAGAATGCTCCTGGGACCGGTTCGCGAGCCTCTCTAGCAGCGCCGCCGACCGCCCGGAGTGGAGAACCTCGCGCGCCATCGCCACTCCGTCCTCGATCCCGTGCGCCGCTCCGCCGACGTAGAGCGCGGCGCCGGCGTTGAGTGCGACGGCCTCGGAAGCCGCGGAGTGCTCGCCCGCGAGCACCGCACGCAGGCGCTCCGCATTGAACTCAACATCGCCTCCTGCCAACGTCCGGTCGTCTTCCACCTTGATTCCGACCGCTCGGGGATCGACTTCGTAGCGGGAATTGACATGGCCGTCTCGGACCTCGACCACCGTCGTCGGCGCAGCCACCGACAGCTCGTCGAGGCCGTCGGCCGAGTGCACCACCAGGGCATGTGCGGCGTCCAGCTCGGCGAGCGCCTCCGCAACCAGCATCTGCACCTGAACACCCCAGACTCCGACCACCTGGCGGCGGACCCCGGCCGGGTTGGTCAGCGGTCCCAGCAGGTTGAACGTGGTACGGACGCCGAGCGCGCGGCGGACCGGCATCACCGCCCGCATCGCCGGGTGCAGCGGTGGCGCGAACAGGAAGGCGATTCCGATCTCGTCGACCAGTGCGCCCAGCGCCTCGGCCGACAGTCCGAGCCGAACTCCGCACGCCTCCAGCACGTCCGCGGACCCGCACCGTGAGGACACCGAGCGGTTGCCGTGCTTGGCAACCGGCACGCCGGCAGCGGCCGTGACCAGGGCGGCGGCAGTCGAGATGTTGATCGTGTCCGCACCGTCGCCCCCCGTGCCGCAGGTGTCCACCGCAGCCTGCGGGCTCGCAAGCGGAACCCGGACGGCGCGCGCCCGCATCGCCCGCGCGGCAGCGGCCAGCTCGACGCCCGTCTCGCCCTTCATCCGAAGCGCAACCAGGACCGCCGCAGCATGGACGTCGTCCACGGCCCCCTCCATGAGCGCGCCGAAGAACCCCTCGACGGCGGCCGGCGGGAGGGCATCGTGGTCCATCAGTCCCTTGAGAAGCCCCTTGAGGTCCACCGCCGTTCTCACCCCGCGCCTCCCCCGCCTGCCGCAACCCCGGCCAGGCGTAGGAAGCCCGCCAGCAGCCGCATCCCGTCGCGCGTCAGATACGACTCGGGATGGAACTGAACGCCGAAATGGGGCCGTTCTCGGTCGGCGAGCCCCATGACCAGACCGTCATCGGTCCAGGCTGTGATCTCGAGCTCGGCCGGCACGCTGTCGCGCTCCACAACCAGTGAGTGGTAGCGGGTCGCGGTCAGCGGCTCGGGCAGGCCGGCAAACAGCCCGCTCCCGGCGTGGTGGATCTCGGACGTCTTGCCGTGAACCGGCTCCGGCGCGCGAGCCACCCGCGCCCCGTGCACGGCGGCCAGCGCCTGATGCCCAAGACAGATCCCGAGCAGCGGCACCCGCCTTGCCCGCTCGATCAGCTCCATCGTGACCCCGGCCCTCTGCGGGATGCCGGGCCCCGGAGAGATCACCACCGCCTGCGGCGCGAGCGCCAGCATCTCGTCGGCCGACGCGACATCGTTGCGGAGCACGCGAATCTGAGCGTCGCTGAGCTCTGCCAGCTCCTGCACCAGGTTGTAGGTGAAGGAGTCGTAGTTGTCGACCACCAAGATCATGGCGTTCCCTCACTCCTGTTGGCCGCTGCCTCCGCCATGGCTACCGCCTCCATGAGCGCCCGGGCCTTGCTGGCGCATTCGGCGAGCTCGTGCTCCGGCACCGAGTCGTAGACGATCCCGGCCCCCGCTTGCACCTGCACCGTACCGCCGCGCTCGACCAGGGTCCGGATGGCGATGCACGAGTCGAGGTCGCCCCTGATGTCGCGGTATCCCACGGCCCCCCCATACACCCCCCGCCGGACCTCCTCCAGCTCGTCGATGATCTCCATCGCACGTACCTTGGGAGCGCCGCTCAGGGTCCCGGCCGGAAAGCACGCCGCAAGAGCGTCCCACGCGTCCGCTTCGTCGTTCAGCTCACCCGCCACCTCGCTCACCAGGTGCATGACGTGGCTGTACCGCTCCACCGCCATCTCGCGCGTCAACCGCACCGTCCCGGGCACGCTCACCTTGCCGACGTCGTTACGCCCGAGATCGACCAGCATCACGTGCTCGGCCCGTTCCTTGGGATCAGCGAGAAGCTCGGCCTCGAGTCGCCGATCCTCCTCTGCATCCCGCCCGCGCCGGCGTGTTCCCGCGATCGGACACGTGCTGACCCGGCGGTCCCGCACCCGCACCAGCATCTCCGGGCTCGCCCCCAGCACCCGCGCCTGGCCGGTATCGAACAGGAACATGTACGGAGAAGGGTTGGTCAGCCGCAACATGCGGTAGATCTCAGCGCCGGTACAGCGCGGCAGGCGCCGCCAGCGGCGCGACAGCACGACCTGGAATATGTCTCCGGCCAGGATGTACTCGCGGGCTCGGCGCACTGCCTCCAGGTAGGCGTCCTCCTCGGGCGCTCCGACCCATCCGTGCCAGGGATCTGTCGGCGGCTCTGGAATCGGGTCCGGACGGACCGCACCGTCACCGGACGTGACCGCCCTTCGCAGCAGCCCCAGACGTTCGAGAGCGTACTCCCAGGCGCCTTCCGGGTCGCCGCCAACGCGCGCGGCCACGACCAGGATCAGCCGCTGCCGAGCACGGTCGAGGGCCACCACCGCGTCGTAGAGGCCGAACCAGCCCTCCGGCATCCCCTCCTCGTCGCGGCAGCTGTCCGGTAGCCGCTCGATCAGGCGCACCGCATCGTATCCCAGGCAGCCCACCGCGCCGCCGCAGAACGGCGGCACACCGCTGACCGGCGCCACGCTTCCCCAGTCGGTTGCGCGGCGCAGAACCTCGAGGGCGGCACCGGGCTGTGGGGCGCCGTCGACGAAAGCGGTCTGAGCACGCAGCTCCACGACGCCGCAGGGATCAGCGCCGACGAACGAGTAGCGCGCCGCACGCTCTCCACCCTCGACGCTCTCGAGCAAAAACGGGTTTCTGTGACGCGCAGCCAGGCGACTCCAGATCAGGAACGGCGTCACGGTGTCGGCTGTCAGCTCGAGGAAGGCCGGCACGACGTCATAGTCGCGCGCCAGCTCGAGGAACCTCTCCCTCCCCGGCGTCACGGCCGGCCTGAGATCCTGGCCGAGAGTCTCCCGATTGCCCAACGAAGACCACCCCCCCTCCAGCGACCACGAGCAGGCGGGCCGCTCACGGACGCACCCTGTGGACCGTGTCTACCTCTCGCCGCGGCTCCCCGACGTCAGCGAGGCCGCGTGCAACGGGAGCTGCTCGGCCTCTGCCAACGCCCTGGCCTCTTGGGCCATCTTGGGGTAGTGATGGGCGGCCACCTCGACGACGCACGTCGAGCGATAGAAGTCCCAGACGGTCAGCGGACCCCGCGCCACGGCGCCGCCGAGAGTCGGCAGCACGTGGCTGGCGCCCGAAACGGCATCGGCCAGGGCCGGTGGGCTCCACGGCCCGAGGGTCACAAGCGCCGGCGTCGTCAGGCGGTCCACGAGCGCATGCGGAGTGCCTACCAGCAGCTCCACCCGGCTCGGCGCCAGACGATTGGCGACGGCACAAGCCTCGGCGCCGCTGTCGACCACCAGCACTCCACCCCAGTTCTTGACGGCCTCCCGTGCCGGGTGCCCCTTGGCCAGCTTGCGCAGCTGCGTGGTCACGCCGCCGTTCACCCGCTTGGCGATCCTCTGCGAGGTCGTGAGCACCAGCCCCAGCGCATCCCGGTCGTGCTCGAGCTGGGCCAGCAGGTCGCTCGTCACCAGCTCCGGCTCCGCCGACGTGTCGGCGATGATCACGATCTCGGGCAGGCCACCGCGGGAGTCAACGGCGACTCGATGCGCCACCAGGTACTTGGCTGCCAGCAGCAGAGGATCCCCGCCCCCGACGATGAAATCGACCGGGTCGATCGAGTCGGTGCCGTAGGCGAGCGCCGCCACGGCATGTACACCGCTCATCAGGTAGACGTCGTCGGCCTCCAGCCGCTCGAGCAGGTAGCGCAGGGTCGGGGAGCCGAGATAGGCCCGAGCCGGCACCGCAACCGCCACCCGTTCCACGCCGGCCAGACGCGCGGGAACCGCCAGCATGATCAGCGAAGTCAGGTCGACGTGGTACCGGCTGGGGAGCACGATCCCGGCCGACGGCACGGGTCGCAGCCGCAAGCTCAGCAACGTGCCGTCGTTCTCCTGGGTGTAGCCCTCGCTCACCTGCTCACGGTGGAACCGGGTCACGGCATCGATCGAGGCGTCGAGAGCCCGCCGCAGATCGTCGGACAGCTCCTCCTCGCCGCTCGTGGGCATTCCGGTCAGCCGGATCTCATCGCCTGCCAGGCCCTCCAGGTCGAGGGCACGGATGTGCTTGAGCAGCGCGCGATCCCCCCGCTTGCGAATCTCGGAAATAACCGTCCTCGCCTTGGTGAAGGTCTGATCGGACAGGAGCAAGCCCCGCCGCCGCTCGAGGCGTGCCAGGAGCCTCCGACCTTTCTCATCCTTGACGTGGTAGACCTTCATGCGCACCTCCCGTCACAGCCGGGTATGGACAGTACATATTCTGACGCAAACGCCCGGGAACGTCCACCTGACCTGGTCTCGGCAGAGGCTCGTGTAGAATGCCGCCTTCGAGGCGGGAGGCCTTGCAGATGTCTGTACCTGTGATCACGATCGGAGAGCTGTCGGAGCACGTCGGCAACGAGGTTACCGTCCGCGGATGGGTCTTCAACTGGCGCAAGAAGGGCAAGCTCCGCTTCATCATCCTGCGCGACGGGTTCGGATACCTGCAGTGTGTTGTCTTCCGACCCGAGGTGGACGAGCCGACCTGGGACGCGGCCGTCGAGCTCACGCAGGAGTCATCCCTCGAGGTTCGGGGCGTGGTCGCCCGGGACGACCGGGCCCCGGGAGGTTATGAGCTGAAGGTGACCGGCCTGACCGCGATCCAGGTCGCACCCGAGTACCCGATCGGCAAGAAGGACCACGGGGTCGATTTTCTCCTCAGCCACCGCCATCTGTGGCTGAGGTCCAAGCGGCAGCACGCCGTGCTTCGGGTTCGATCCGAGCTCGAGATGGCGATACGCGACTTCTTTCACGGTCGTGGATACACCCTCATCGACTCGCCGATCCTGACTCCGGCAGCCTGCGAGGGCACCTCGACCCTCTTCCAGACCGACTACTTCGGAGACCAGGCATTTCTGTCACAGTCGGGCCAGCTCTACCTGGAGCCGGCCGCTGCCGCGTTCGGCAAGGTCTACTGCTTCGGTCCCACGTTCCGCGCCGAGAAGTCAAAAACCCGGCGCCACCTGACCGAGTTCTGGATGGTCGAGCCCGAGGTCGCATGGATGCGTTTCGACGGTCTGCTCGAGCTGGCCGAAGAGTTCTTGTCCGAGATCGTCGCCCGGATTCTCGACCGCTGCTCCGACGACCTCGAGCGCCTCGAGCGCGACACCTCGCTCCTCGAGCCGGCGACCAAGCGGCCGTACCCGAGGATCGACTACGCCGACGCGATTCAGGCGCTCACGGAGAAGGGCTATCCGACGCGGAACGGCGACGACTTCGGCGCCGAAGAGGAAACCGCCCTCGCGAGCCTGTACGACCGACCGGTCATGGTCACCCGCTACCCGGCGGCCATCAAAGCGTTCTACATGCAACCGGACCCGGACGACCAGACGCGCGCGCTGGCGGTCGACGTGCTGGCTCCGGAGGGCTACGGAGAGATCATTGGCGGCTCGGAGCGCTCAGACTCACTGGAGCACCTGGAGCGTCAGATCGCCTCTCACGACCTGCCCAAAGAGGCCTTCGAGTGGTACCTCGACGTCCGCCGCTACGGCTCGTTCCCTCACTCCGGCTTCGGCATGGGCATCGAGCGCTGCGTCAGCTGGCTGTGCGGCATCCACCACCTGCGCGAGGCCATACCGTACCCGCGGACGCTGAACCGGATCTACCCGTAGCCTGCCTAGACGTCAGGGATCTCAGTGCCGAAGACGTAGCGGTCGAAGAACGGGTGCCAGTCGCTGTTCGTCATCTGTCTCCTCACCTCCTCAACTTCCTTATCTCGTGACCTCCTTGCTTCTTCACTGTTTTGCTTGACATTCATTAAGAGTATTCTAAAATGGTGATGGAATGTATGAGGGGGTCATGAGCGACGACAGCCTGGAATGTGTGTCACCGGACATGTCGCCTGAGAAGCTGAGGCGGATGCGGGCCGAGATCCGCAGCCGCAGCGACACCTTCCGCAGGCTCGCCGAGCAGCATGCACTGCTGGCAAGCGACAGCCGCCTCAAGATCCTCAGCCTGCTCAAGTGCGCGGACGAGCTGTGCGTGTGCGACCTGGCGACGATCCTCGAGATGACACCGGCCGCCGTCTCTCAGCATCTCAGCCGCCTGCGCTCGGGAGGAGTGGTGTCTTCCCGGCGTGACGGCATGACCGTCTACTACAGCCTGGCCCACGGTCCGTGGATGCCCGTCGCGCCGCCTCCCAGTCTGCGCGAGCTCGCTGACGACCTGCGCGAGGCATGAGGTGGCCGAGCCGTTGCTCGCCGACCGCACGGCTCGCGTCACCTACGTTCTGACCAAGCTCGCAGCCCTGGCGGTGGCCGCGCTCCTCACCTGGCCGCTCTCCCGCTGGCTCGGCCCGCGCGCGTGGTGGGCGCTTGCGATCTTCGCCGGCATCCTCGCAGTCATGACAGCCGTTGTGCTCGCGGCCGGCGGCCGGAAAAAGCCTCCGACAGCTGCGGACGAGAGCGAGGACGAGGAGTCGTCACGGCTCGGGGAGGGTGTGGTCACCCTGCCGGTAGAGGACAGCCTCGATCTGCATCCTTTCGATCCCTCCGAAATCCCCCCGGTGGTCGAGGATTATCTGGAAGCGGCGCACGCCGCGGGGTTTCGGGAGGTCCGACTCATCCACGGCCGCGGTATCGGCGTGCAGCGCGAGCGGGTACGCTCGGTCCTCAGTCGCCACCCGCTGGTCGAGGCATTCCACGATGCGCCACCCGAGCGCGGCGGCTGGGGCGCCACCGTCGCCTATCTGCGAGACAGGGGTTGACCCGGAGCGCCGTGGCGGACCCACAGATTGGCATTCTTCACGTCGTTCGCTAAGCTGGCAGGCGGAGGTGGCCATGTCCCACCGTGAGCTGAGGCCCGAAGACATTCTCGCGGAGCACCGTGGCGCGCCCAAGAGCTACCCCGGCGCAACCTCCATTGACGGCGTGGAGGCCCTGCGGCTGAAACGTCTCGTGGACGACCGCGGTTTGTTCCTCGAGATCTACCGCAAGGGGGCGAGCGGCGCCGGGTCAAAGGAGCTGGCGCGCTTCTTCGACGGCATCGAGGTGGCACAGATGAACTACTCCCTCGTCGACCTCACGAGCACCGTCAAGGGCCTTCACTACCACCTCAAGCAGACAGACATCTGGTTCTGCCCCCCACACAGCAAGATGAAGATCGTCCTCTGGGATCTGAGGGCCGACTCGCCCACCTCCGGCACCACGCAGGTCGTGGTCACCGGTGGCGGCAAAGACCTATGGCTGAAGATCCCGCCGGGGGTAGCACACGGCTACCGGCCGTTGACCGACCACTGCGCTTTGCTTTACATCGTCACCCGGGCGTTCGACCTCGACGATCCTGACGAGTACCGGGTTCCCTGGGACCACCCAGCGGTCCGCGACCTCTGGAACATCGAAAACAGCTAGAGAGAGGCGCGACCGGAAGCCCCGATTCGGCTGCGCCTGGAGAAAGTCGGGGAAGCTCCCACAGAAACGATCATCGACCGTACGAGCGCGAGCCCTGAACGCTAGACCTCCCACCTACCGAGGCCAGGATGTGACTTGGCAGCGCTCGTAACTAGGGTCTCCAATCGTCTACTGCGACCGCCTCGCCGAGAGACCCGTCCGACTTCCACGGAGCCACGAAGATGTCCTGGTCGAGCTCGATCGGCGTGTAGCGCGGCTGGCAAAGGAACACCCACTTTCCGTCACGCGTCGGGTTCGCTTCCGTAAGAACGCGGCGGAACGGACCCGGCAGGCGTAGGGCATCGACGATTCCTTGCGAGTAGATCAACTGGCGGTCGCCACGGCAGAACAGGAGCTGGTTGGTCGGGCCGACGCGAGGGCTCCACTCCATCGAGGGAGTGTTGATCCGTGGGTCCAAGGGCATTGGACCCGCCCCGGTGCTCGGATCGAAAAGGAACAGGTCGAGGGCGGCCTTGGCCGCTGGCGGGCGGGCGAACGCGATCTTCGTCGAGCTGCCCGCCAGGTAGACAGCGCCACGCGACTCTTGCTTGCCGAGGTCCTCGATTCTCTCGACCTTCCCCCACTGAGCACGCTTGCCGGCACGCTCCGAGCGACCCACCCACGGCGGGCCGTCGCCCTCGCCGACCGTCACCAGACAGGCCGTTTCGTCCTCGGCGACCCAGGTCACCTGAACCTCGTGCGCCTCACTGAGGTTCGGGAAGGCCACCAGCTCGGGCGCGGACCAGCCCGCCTTCCCGAGCTCCGTCCGGTAGCTCAGCTCCCGACTGCTGCCTTCCTTCGAAGGCTCCTCAAGCCCCGGCCGCCGCGCTCCAAAGGGCGCCAGCTTCGGGTCCCAGGCACGGCGCAGGCGAGCGGTGAAATAGAGAACGCGCCCCCCGTCCAGCGGGACCGGAACGTGCTCGACACCGGTCGAATTGATCCGGGCCGGGTTGTCAGGCGGAGCCTCGGCCGTGCTCTCCCCCAGCGCCGGAAGCTGCCAGTGATGGTAGGTGCTGAAGTCCATGATCTGCGCGGCATCGAGCAGGACCCGGGAAGCTCCGATCATGCGCGTGGTTCCGGGCACGGGGATGACCGCCACCTCGCTACCGGGTGAAAGCTGATCGAGCAGGCCAGCACGCCCCTGGACCAGCACCACCGAGTCCGGTGTCACCGAAACCTCGGCGGTGATCCGGCTCTCCATGACCGGCGTCGGCCGCATCTGCTTCTCCTCCGTCTGCGTCAGCTCCCGCGGCGGGCCAACCTGGATGTTGACCGTGAACACGCCCGCCCGTTGCGGGTTCGGGCTCACCTCGAGGAGGTTGCCGAAGACGTTGGTATCCGGCTGCGGAACCGGGCGGTTGGGATCGACCATGCCGCAGCCGGCCACGAGGAGAACTGCGGCGGCGGTCACGAGAGTGGGGAGAAGCGTTGTGCGACGGCTCATGAGCGTTCCTTTCCAGTCGTCACAGGAGGATACCAGCTATGGTCGCGGTCAGCCAGGAGGCCAAGGCGCCGGCAAACATGGCCCGCAAGCCGAGACGAGCGAGGTCCTTGCGGCGGTGCGGGGCAAGCGCCGAGATACCACCGATCTGGATGCCGATGGACGAGAAGTTGGCGAACCCGCACAGCGCGTAGGTGGCAATCACGACCGCACGCCGACTGAGAACCCCGCTGTGGATGTAGCTGCTGAGCGTACCGTACGCCACGAACTCGTTGAGCGACAGCTTCACCCCCAGCAGGTTTCCGACTTTCCCTGCGTCGACCCACGGCACTCCCATGAGCCACGCTAGCGGCCGCAACACCGTACCGAACAGCGTTTGCAGCGAACCCGGGAAGATCCCCTGATACTCTCCGGTGATCGGCGACATGCCGCCCGAGCCATAGGTAACGTAAGTGCCGTGGAGAAGGGCGCCGTCGATCAGGCGGTCGCCGAAGTTGAGGAGGACGTCGATCACAGCGATCAAGGCGATGAAACCGAGCAGCATGGCGCCGACGTTGACGGCCAGCTTGAGGCCGTCCGAGATGCCGGCGGTCGCCGCCTCGATGACGTTGTCACCGGTTGCGATCTCCGGGCATGCCGTGTCGCCCGCAGTCCGCGAGTGTTCGAGCTCCGGAAACACGATCTTGCCCATGACCAGCGCCGCCGGCGCCGACATGACGCTGGCGGCGATCAGGTGCCCGGCCGGGATGCCCATCGCGATGTACCCCGCGAGAACTCCGCCGGCGATGGTCGCGAAACCGCCGACCATGACGGTCAGCAGCTCGGAGTTGGTCATGTCGTCGAGGAACGGTTTGATCAGCAGCGGCGCCTCGGTCTGACCGACGAAGATGTTGGCGCTGCAGGACAGTGTCTCCGCTCCGGAGGTGGCGATGGTCCAGCGCATGAACCGGGCCATGGCCTCGATTACCTTCTGCATGATCCCCAGGTGGTACAGGATTCCCATGAAGCCGCCGAAGAAAACGATCGTCGGCAGGACCTTGAACGCGAACTGAAAACCGAAGCCGGGCCAAGCGGCGCCGGCGCCAACGGTGAAGTACTTGGGATCCACCAGGTTGCCGAACAAGAAACGAGCCCCGTAGTCGGACAGGTTGAGGAACGCGGCCACCTTGTCGGAGAAGGCGCCGAACAGGATCCGTCCGTGGATACCGTGAGACACCAGGGCCGCGACCCCGAGAACAACCAGCAGGGCGGCGCCGAACCGCTGCGCCGTCTGCGACAGCTTGAGGCGCGCGTTGACGAGCAGCAGTACCGCCAGGATGACCAATGCCGGTGCCAGCACCGGCGCCGCAAAGCGGCCGGCCAGGAACCCTACCGCGCCGGAGCCGGCTGCGACCGCGGCCACCGGCCACCAGCCGCCGCCCAGCCGCAGGTGATCTCGCTGCAGCAGGTACACGACGATCAGGAGCCCGAGCACGCTCATCCCGATGTAGCTCAGGTAATCCTTGCGGAGGATGATCATGGCGAACAGGAACTGCAGGGCAAGGCCCCAGGCGACGGTCCGTACCTTGACTTGCATCCGGTGGTAGGACATGGCCCACGCAATCCCGAGCAACGCGAGCATCCCCAGCACGCTGACCAGTTCCGGACTCATCGGCGACTCCTCTCGATCGAGCTTGTCAGGCGCGGTCCACTTTACACGTCCTCTCACGCTCCGGGGAACCTCGGTCAACGGTCCCTGAGGCCGGGCCCTCCGCCGTGCGAGCTATGATGTCGACGTGCACATGTCACGAGCCGAGTTCGAAGAGGTCGTGGCCGACGCCCTTGACCAGCTTCCCCTCCCATTCGCGGAGCTGCTGGAGAACATCGTCGTGCAGGTGCGCGAGGCGCCCGACCGCGAGATGATCGAGTCGGTCGGCCTCGATCCCCGACACCACACGCTTTTCGGCCTGTACACGGGAGTCCCCCTGGACCGCCGCGGGGAGGCGTACGGCAACGTCCTTCCCGACGTGGTACTGCTCTTCCGCCGCCCGTTGCTCGCAGCTTGCCCCGGTCGGGACACGCTGATCCGCCAGATTCAGCTCACCCTGCTGCACGAGATCGGCCACCACTTCGGCTTCAGCGACGAGGAGATGCACGCCTGGGACGACCAGTTCCCCGGCATCACCAACTAGCACCTTGGAGGTCCGGCCGGAGAAGCTCGTTCGGCTGCAATCCGCGATACGGGGTCATCTGCGCGTTCTTCGCTTGTCGCACGCCTCCAACGTACCTGCAGGTACGACTGCGGCGGCCTCCGGCGCGAGAAAACGCACATCTGATCCCCGTCTCGCGAATATCGCTGCGAACGGACTCTCCGCCCGGACCTCAAGAGACTCTCAACGACTCAAGAAGGGAGCGGATCTCTCAAAGGGCTCGCAAGGCAGATCCGAGCGCAGCGAGCCCTCGGGACGAGAAGACCGGATCGAGGTCCTCCTCGAGACCGGGCTTCCCGAGCCCCAGGGGTGCGGCTGCAGGCCGCGGATCAGCTACACCAGGACGTTTTGTCCAGGGACGGTCCCGCGGTGGGGCGGGAACGGAGCGGAAGGAGGCGAGCGGCCATCCCGCCGCGGGC
>JAJDNH010000219.1 GCA_022340775.1 Acidobacteriota bacterium | reverse complement strand
GGGGCGGGCGCTGAAGCACCCGCCTACAAGACAAACAGAGGCGCAGCCTTCCGCTGGGTGTCATCCTGATGAGCGAGCTTGCGAGCGAAGAAGGATCTGGGCGGGCGGGGGACGTCTCGCTTCTTACGTCTCGCGTCTTGCGTTCCTTGGGTGGGCGGGCGGGTCGTTTCCCGTTTTCCGTTTTCCGTTTCCCTTCTTCCGTCTTCCCGGGTGGGCGGGGGAACCTCATCACTTAATCACCCAATCACTTATTCGCTCTCCTCACCAGCTTCGCCAGCAACGACGACGTCGGCAACCCGGGCACCAGCGGATCGGCCCAGGCCCAGCCGTCTGGCAGCGGCAGCTCCCGGGCCACGGCGACCCTCACCGGCACGACCGAGATGCGCCGATAGGTGATGCTGTGGCGCACCGGCGGCAGGGAGACTCCCCCATCGACGGGAAACGGCAGCAGGCCCAGAGCCGTGGCAACCACGTCACCATCCCCTGCGTCGGCGAACGGAGGCAGCCACAGGCCGCGCAGGACCGCCCCGGCCTCGACCCGCCGCAGCAGCCACCGGCCGCGACCAGAGACTGCGCACGCCGCCAGCCACCGCAGATGCTCCGGCTCGCGCACTCTGCGTGCCGGCGGGTGCTCCTCGGGACGTCCCTCGACGCGGGCCCTGCACTCCTCGCGCAGGGGACACAGCGGGCAGGCCGGCGCGCGCGGGGTGCACACGGTGGCCCCGAGCTCCATCAGCGCCTCGTTGACCCGCCCCGGCTCCGCCCCCTCCATGAGACCCCGCACCCATCGCAGGGCCTTCGCACGCCCGGGAGCCCTGCGCGCCTCCTCCCCCATCGTCAGAAAACGCGCCGCAACCCGCATGACGTTGCCGTCGAGCACCGGCTCGGCGGCGCCGAACGCCAAGGAGGCGACCGCGGCAGCCGTGTACGGCCCGATCCCCGGCAGTGCGCACAGCTCCGCCGCCGTTTGGGGCAGGCCGCTCCCCCGGGCGACGACCTCGCGCGCAAGTCGGTGCAGGGATCTCGCCCGCCGGTAGTAGCCGAGGCCGGACCAGGCCTCCAGCACCTTGGACACGTCGGCCTCGGCCAGCGTGGCCAACGTCGGGAACCGCACCATGAACGCATCGAACCGCGGCACGACCCGGTCGACCTGCGTCTGCTGCAGCATCAGCTCGCTGACCAGCACCCGGTACGGATCGCGAGGCTCGACCCGCCACGGCAGCTCGCGGGCCGCATCCCGGTACCAAGCCAGCAGCCGCCTGCTCTTCGACATCCGTACATGGTAGCGGAGCCCCGGCCGGCCGCCGATGGCGCTGCAGGGAAGACCCAAACCCCCGCTTGCGTTCCGGTAGAATAGCTTGAGACTGAGGGCCAGGACGTAACCTGCGGACGACTCACGGAATAGGGGGTGTAGTGGACGACCTGTCACCGGACGAACGACGGCTCGTGACGTTCATGGTCGGCTACCAGAAGGGGAACATGGACGATTTCACAGCTCTCTACTCCGAGCTCGAGCAGCCGCTCAGAAGGTACCTCTGGACCTTCGTCCGGGACGGGTCCACCATCGACGACCTGCTGCAGACGACCTTCATGCAGATTCACCGCGCCCGCGCCTCCTACATGCCGCCGCGACCCATCAAGCCGTGGGTCTACGCCATTACGCGCCACGTCGCCCTCATGCACCTGCGATCGCACCGGCGGCGAAAAGAGGACACGCCGGCTGAGAACTTGCCCGAGGTCCCGATCCCGCCAGCGGTCGAGTTGCTCGGCGACCGCACCCTGGCCCGGAGGCTGCTGGCCGAGCTTCCGCGTCCGTCGCAGGAGGTGCTGATCCTGCACCACATGCTCGGCCTCAGCTTCGAGGAGGTCGGCCGGGTCATGGGAACCTCCGCAGGCGCCGCCAAGGTCCGCGCTCACCGCGCGTTGAAAGTACTGCGCGAGCAGCTGGCCGACACCGGAGGTGTTTCATGAACCGCGCCGAGCTTCCGGCCGCCCTGCGCGACGCGATCTCGTCGGACCTCAAGCCGGTTCGCCCCCTGTCGCCGGTGTGGCGCAGAGCGCTCATCGTCGGCGCTATGGCGGTAGTGGTCATGATCGTGGTCGTGAGCACCACCCAGCTTCGCGCCGACCTCGCATCGCTGTCGATCCTGGTCGGCTGGGGTGCGGCGTTCCTCGAGCTGTTCATCGGCATCGTGCTGATCGGGCTCAGCCTGCGCGAGTCGGTCCCCGGCCTGGCCCTCAGCCCCGGCGCGATCGCCGCAGCTCTCGGCCTGGGAGCGGCCGTCAACATCATCATCGTCTTTGCCACCTGGGCCGGTTCCAGCGCAGCCAACGCTTACACGGAGCCGTTCATGGAGGGCGTCGTCTGCTCGCGGGCCGAGACGCTGTTCGGCGTCCCGGCGCTGATCGTGACGCTGATCCTCGTCGCACGCGCCCTGCCGCTGCGCCCGCACGTGGTCGGTCTGCTCGCCGGCTGCGGCGCCGGCATGATCGGAGACGGCATCAACCACCTGCTGTGCCCGATCTCCACCCTGCGCCACGTCCTCGTCTGGCACTCCGGCGTGATCGTGCTTCTGGCACTGCTCGGCTGGGGCGCAGGCCTCGGCTGGGAATTCTACGAGGCGCGACGGGCTTGAACCCTGCGAGTCGCAGGGTTACTCTCCCAACGGAGCCGGCAGACCCGTGACATTCGACCGGCGGAGGACCTCATGAGCACCGACATCGATTTCAGCGCGCTGACACTCAAGGACGCTCTCGACCTGGCCATCTTGATTGAGGACGAAGCACAGGGACGGTACGAGGAGTTCGCGAGCCAGATGGAGCTTCACCACACGCCCGAGGCCGCGAAGTTCTTCGTCTTCATGGCCGGCAACGAGGCCAAGCACGGCACCGAGCTGCGCGAGCGCCGTCAGAAGCTGTTCGCCGACCAGCCCACGAACGTGAGCCCCGAGCAGCTGTATGACGTCGAGGCGCCCGAGTACGACCAGGCGGCGGCGTTCATGTCGCCCCGGCAGGCGCTCGAGGTGGCGTACAGGGCGGAAGTCAAGGCGTTCGACTTCTTCGACAAAGCCTTGCCCCACGTCAGCAACGCAGAGGTTCAGGAGCTGTTCACAGAACTGCGCGAGGAAGAGGTCGAGCACCAGCAGATGGTGAAGGCCGAGCTCGCCAAGCTCCCGCCCGAGCCCGGCTTCGACCCCGACGACTTCGTCGACGAGCCGGTCGCTCAGGGGTAGGACCCCCACCCTACCACCCAGGGAAGAAGGAAAACGGGAAACGCTCCCCC
>JAJDNH010000212.1 GCA_022340775.1 Acidobacteriota bacterium | reverse complement strand
TCCCGGAGCGCAGACACCGGGTGCAGACGCGGATGTATTGAGGGGTCCCATCGACCATTGCGCGGACTCTCTGGATGTTAGGTAACCACCTGCGCCGAGTGAGGTTATGCGCATGGCTCACGTTGTTTCCGGTCATCGGTCCCTTGCCACAAATCTTGCATCGCTGCGCCATTCTCGGGTCCTCCTCAGCTCCCCGGAGGGGAAAGGAGTTAATAGCACAGGAAGCGCTCCAATGCAAGACTTGAGGCTCAAAAACCGTCAGGGAAGTATCTCGACTCTTCTTGACAGTGAGATATTCCCTTTGCTAGCCTGCTCACAGAGGTGATATGGCTCAGGTTCTTAAAACTTCTGGAGTTAAGGTGTAAACCGTGTTTGGAAAACGCAGAAGGCAAGTTGTCGGTTGCGATATCGGATCTTCCGCGATCAAGCTGGTTGAGCTCAAGCCCCTAAAAAACGGTGAATTCCAACTCCTGCATGCGGCCTCCGCTTCGCTTTCTGCGGAGGCTATCGTGGACGGTGCCATCATGGACTCATCCCTGGTGGTGGAGGCACTGTCTCACCTCATCGCGGAGAACAACATCAAGAATCCCAACTTTGGGACCGCTCTCTCGGGGCACTCCGTCATCATCAAGCGGATCCAGCTGCCGATGATGAGCGAGGCCGAGCTCTCCGAGTCGATTCAGTGGGAGGCCGAGCAGTATATTCCGTTCGACATCAATGACGTCAATCTCGACTACGTGGTGCTGGATTCCTCCGCCGGAGACAGCATGGACGTGTTGCTGGTGGCGGTGAAGAAGGATCGCATCGCGGATTACACATCGGTCCTGGTCCAGGCCGGCCGCGAGCCTTCGCTGGTCGACGTCGATGTGTTTGCGCTCCAGAACGCATACGAGGCGAACTACGAGCTTCCGCACGACACCATGGCGTTGGTCAATATCGGTGCCTCGGTGATGAACATCAACGTTCTCCATCAGGGGTCCTCGGTGTTCTGGCGGGACGTTGCTTTCGGAGGGAACCAGTACACGGAGGCGATTCAGCGCGAGCTCAACCTGCCGCGCGAAGAGGCGGAGAGGCTGAAGCTGGGCGAGCGGGTCGGTGAGCACTCGCTGCAGAGCGTGCTCGGGATTCTGAATAGCGTTTCCGAGGACCTCGCGGCCGAGCTCCAGAAGACCATCGACTTCTTCGTTGCCACCTCGTCGGTCGATCGGTTGGAGAGGTTGGTGCTGGGTGGAGGCGGCTCGCAGATTCTCAGCCTGGACGAGGTCCTCAAGGAGCGCTTCCAGGTCGCCGTGGAGGTCATGAACCCCTTCCGGAACATCCGCTACAGCGAGTCCGACTTCGATCCGGAGTGGATCAACCGCCATGCGCCGGCGATGAGCGTCGCGGTCGGGCTTGCAGTGCGCGCGGTGGGAGACTGACGATGATCAAGATCAACCTCGTTGCGGAGGTGGCAGCTCCTGCGGCGGCGCGGCGCGCCCGACGAGAGGTCTCGCTGGGTGTCAAACAGGGGGACCTGATCCTCCTCGTGATGCTCGCGCTTTCCTTTGTGGTCGTCGGCGGGAACTGGTACCTCCTGAGCTCCAAGCGCACCAACCTTCAGAACCAGCAGCAGGAGCTTCAGGCCGAGCGGGACAAGCTCCAGGTCTACATCGACAAGGTCAAGGAGCTCGAGGTCAAGCGCGACGCGCTGAAGCACAAGATCGAGATCATCGACAAGCTCAAGGAGAACCAGCACGGACCTGTTCGCATCATGGACGAGGTGTCTCGTGCCCTCCCCGACCTCGTGTGGCTCACGACCATGACGGTGGCCAACAACGTGGTGACCCTGGAGGGCAAGGCGATGGATGAGAACGCGGTTGCGAACTACATCGCCAACCTGGATGCGTCGCCGTTCTTCCAGGAGCCGACGCTCCTCGACCTTTCCCGGGCGGGCCAGGACGTCTTCAACTTCAGGCTCACCTGTGTATTCACCTATAAGCCGCCGCAGATCAAGAGCTCGACCGGCGCCGCAGGCGGAGGACAGTGATGGCGGGCGAGGAGGCTGGCGATGGCGTTTGATCTCAACGAGAAGCCATGGTACGTCGCGCTCCTGATCGGGGTCGTGCTCGGTGTCGTTCTCTACCTGGTGATGAATAGCTACGTCTTCAAGCCGATCCGCCAGGAAATCACGGGCTTGAACGACAGCATCGCCAAGCTGCAGAGAGAGATCCAGAAGGGGCGTGCCGCCAAGCGGGACCTGCCCAAGCTGGAGGAGGAGATTCGCAACCTGGAGCTCGAGCTCGACCGGCTGCGCCGGATCCTGCCGACCCGGCGGGAGACCGACACGCTGCTCAAGAAGCTCAAGCAGCTGACCGAGATCGGGCACTTCCAGCTGCGACGCTTTACGCCGCAGCAGTTCATCGATCGTGACTTCTACTGGGAGTGGCCCATCAAGGTGTCTTTGAGCGGCACCTACCACGAGCTCGGACTGTTCTTCGATCGCCTGAGTCGCTTCTCGCGCATCATCAACGTCTCCAACCTCAAGATCACCGCCCTGCACAAGCGTGGGAGCCCGTTCACGATCAATGCGGACTTCACCCAGCAGACCTTCATCTACAAGGAAGATAAGGATGAGGCTGCGGCCTCGCAGGGAGCAGGGAAATGAGCGAGAGTATGAGGGGATGGCGAGTGGTCGGTCTGTTCGTGATCGCCTTGGCGGCCGCGACGGCCGCTTTCGCCCAAGAGCCGCCGACTCAGACTCCGACGGCGGGCGCCAAGCAGGGGGCTGCCGGAGAGGCCCTGCCGCAGAACGACGTCGACGTGAGCCGCATCGACCAGATCCTGCGCGGTGAGGAGAAGGTGTTCGAGGGCGAGAAGTTCACCTACGACCCGGCAAACCGGAGAGACCCTTTCGTGTCCCTCGCCGAAGGCGTTCCGGAAGAGGCGAGAGGGCCGGAGGAGCGTCCGGAAGGGCTGGCCGGGATGACGATCGGCGAGATCAGGCTCGAGGGGATCGTGAAGACCTCGAGCGGGATCATCGCCATGGTGCAGGGGCGCGACAAGCTGAGCTACATCCTCCGCCCCGGGACGAAGCTGTACGACGGTGAAGTGAAGGAGATCTTCCCAGACAGAGTGGTCTTCAAACAGCAGGTAAATGATCCCAAGGCGACCAAGCCGTTCCGAGAGGTCGTGCGCGAAGTGGCTGGGAAGTGAAGGAAGCAAGCATGAAATTGGGGGATGACATGAAGGTCAAGAACGCCCGCATCCTCAAGGTGGTGTTGGCAGCGGTCGCGGTCGCTGCGATCGGCGTGGCTCCCGCCCTGGTGGCCGCCGAAACGCCGCTCGTGGTGAGCGGACTACGCGCCGAGGCCGGCTCACAGGGGCCGGTCGTTCATCTCCAAGTGGCAGGCAACCCCGACACGGTGCACTACAGCCCTCAGCCGGGGGTGTGGGTGGTCGAGATGCCAGCCGCCACGTGGGACGCCGACAGCGGGTCGATCACCGCACCCGAGGCTGGCATCCAGCGTGCGGAGCTGTCGGCGGTCGACGAGTTCGGCCGCCATGCGACCCGGTTGACCGTGTGGCTGACCGAGCCCGCGCAGCTGGATCTGACCCCGACCGGCGACGGCCTCGATCTCGTTTTCACACGTACGCCGAAGGCTGAAACTCAGCAGCCCGCTGCAGCCGCAGCCGACGCCGGGACCCAGTCGGTTGTGCCCGAGCCAGAGAAGGCGGATGCGAAGGACGAGACGCCGACGGAGCCGGTGGAAGACTCCGCCGTTGCGCCGGCCCCGGCGACGGAGCCGGCCGCGCCCGCTCCAGCCCCCGCAGCCCCTGCCGACAGCTTGCTCGAGGTCACACCGACCGCCAGCGCGCAAGGGCTGGTGGTGCGCCTTCGCGGAGACGGCGCGCTGACGGGGAACGCCTTCACGCTCAAGAACCCCGACCGGGTGGTCGTCGACCTGCCCGGCGTCATAAATCGTGTCAAGCGCACCCTGTACCGGGTCGACGGAACAGCCGCCAACAGGGTCAGAGTGGCGCAGTTCCGGGCGGTGCCGCAGCCGATCACGCGGCTGGTTGTCGATCTCGACGGCCCTCAGCCCTACTCGTTCTCGAGCACCAACGAGGGCGGTGAGCTGGTGGTGGGCAGCGTCGACCACACCGCCGTGCACGTCGCGGCCGCGAAGGGGATCATCGAGTTCTCGCGCTCGCATCCGGAGACCGAGAAGACGGCGGAGGCCGCCATGCCGGCGCCCGACAAGCCGGCGCCCGACCAGTCGGTGGTTCCGCCGACGGCCGCCGAGCGCCAGGCCTCGGCAACGCAGGCCCTCCAGCGCCACAAGGCCGCGGCGCAGCCGGCCGCCGATGTCGTCTCCGACAGCACGCAGGTCGCCTCGCTGCCGCCGGTCGTGACCGACTCTGCGCCGGCCGCCGCGCCGGCCGCCGCGCCGAAGGACCGGAGCCCGTGGGTGGCGGATCCGTCGCAGCTCATCGAGCAGGGGGCGGCCAAGGAGATCGTCGGCCTTCCGGAAAGCAAGAAGGGCTACCAGACCAAGGAGGTCGAGAACGAGGAGCGCCAGTTCACCGGCGAGCCGATCACGCTCACGCTCAAGGATGCCGACATCAAGGATGTGCTGCGGACGTTCGCGCAGCTGACGAACCTCAACATCGTCGTCGATCCATCGGTCAGCGGCTCGGTGACGGTGGAACTGCACGACGTGCCGTGGGACCAGGCCCTCGACCTGATCCTGCGCATCAACGGGCTCGACTACGTGCTGGAGAACAACGTGCTCCGCGTGGCGCCGATTGCGAAGCTGGCCGCCGAGAAGACGGCTGCGGCCAAGTTCCTGCAGGACCAGGAGAACGCGAAGCCGCTGAAGACCGTTCTCAAACCGCTGTCGTACGCCCAGGCCGACTACATCTCGACCCTCCTGTCGAAAGAGTCGTTCCTGCTCTCGACTCGCGGCTCGGTGACCGTCGACAAGCGCACGAACCAGCTGATCATCCGTGACACGATCGACAGAGTCGAGGGGATCCTGCGTCTGATCGACAGCCTGGACACGCCGACGCAGCAGGTCGTGATCGAGGGCCGGATCGTCGAGACGACCCGCGACTTCTCGCACGAGCTGGGCGTGAACTGGGGCTTCTCCGGGGTCATGGACGCCGCACACGGCAACGACACCGGCCTCAACTTCCCCAACAACATCACGACCAGTGGCAGGGTCGCGCTGGAGCGCGGCACCAACGGCGTCGTCTCGGTGACCTTCGGCGACATTCTCAACACCTTCAACCTCGACTTCCTGCTCTCGGCCGCCGAGTCCGACGGCATGGTGAGGATCGTCTCGTCACCGCGGGTGACAACCCAGAACAACCAGAAGGCAACGGTTCGTTCGGGTCTCCAGATCCCGGTCCAGACTGTGGCCAACAACACCGTCACGGTCCAGTACCAGGATGCGACCCTGAGGCTCGAGGTGACGCCGCAGATCACCGCCGAGGGGACGGTGATGCTCGATCTGGCGATCAAGAAGCAGGAGCCGGTAACAGGTGTTGGCGTACAGGGGGGAACGAACAGCCCGATCTTCACGCGGGACGCACAGACCAAGCTGCTGGTCAGGGACGGTGGGACGACCGTCATCGCCGGCATCTATCAGCTGAACGACCAGACCAGCGTCAACAGCGTTCCCGTGCTCTCGAAGATCCCGATTCTGGGCTTCCTGTTCCGCAATAAGTACGTCTTCAACCGACACGACGAGCTCCTGATCTTCATTACACCCAGGATCGTGAAGTACTAGGAGGGATTCATGAAACGCGTAGTGCAGCTGTGTGCTCTGATGGTCCTGGCGGCGGCGGTCCTCTCCTGCGGAGGCAACAGCACGCTGAACGACACTGAGTCCGTCGTTTTCCTGACGGCTCAGATCCAGGAGTACAACCCGGATGTGAGCATCGCGTCGACCTCCGATGTCACGATCAGCAAGATGTCGATCGACTCACATCCCAAGGACCCGAACGGGACCTTGACGTCGAATCAAGATGTGCACCTGACGCGCTGGGTCGTGACGCCCTACCGGACCGACGGCGGAACGACGGCGTCGCCGACGTGGAGCCATGATCTCAACGTCTACGTCGCGGCCGGCGGTTCTGCCGACCTCGAGAACTACCGCGTGTTTCCCGCCGAGTACTTCCGCGAGGCGCCCCTGTCCTACCTCCTTCCGGAGAACGGGGGCTTCGATCCAGAAACCGGCAACACCAATATTCGCCAGAGCCTGAAGGTCGAGATCTTCGGCACGACGGTGGGTGGCAAGAGCGTTTCCGTGACCTTCGAAGTTGCGTTCAACTTCTTCTACTGATGGGGGACGACCGTGATGAAGAAGCTACTCATACCTGCTGTGGTCGCCACACTGACGGTGCTGGCCGGGTGCTCCGGCAACAGTCCGCATGCGGCGGTGGCGACTCCCGCCACTGATACCTGGGCGATCTCGTCGTTCACGACGAGCTCGGGCCAGGCCATCGTCGGTGAGACCGTCGGCCTCCAGGCGACGGTGACCAAGAACGGGAGCGCGGCCCCCGACGGCACCACGGTCACCTTCGATTGGAGCACGGGGTCGGCCTATACCACGCTCGCGTCGGTGGCGACCTCCGGAGGCGTTGCGACGACCGGATTCGTGGCCGGCGATGCCGGGACCTACTACATCCGCGCCCGCGTCTCGGGGGTCACGAGGACGGTCACGGTGTCCATCAGGCAGCCGGACACGACCGCCGACCTCCAGATCTACAACGTGGTGCCGGCCCAGGGCACGCTCGACGGCGGTGACCAGGTCACGTTCCAGGGCAAGGGCATCTTCACGCCCGTGGACCTGTACTTCAACGTCAACGGGGCGGACTACCAGGCGCAGATCGTGTCCGTGTCCGAGGACTACTCCTCAGTCACGGTGATCACCCCGAAGATCACCGGCGTCACCGACACCACCCGCGAGTGGGACGCCAACGTCCGCATCGTGCGTGGCTCGGGTACCGCCTACCAGCAGGAGGTGACGCTGCCCACCGCCTATGCCTTCCTGCCGCTGTCCGGGGCAGCCGAGATCTACCAGCTGTTCCCCGATCACGGCAGCCCCCGCGGTGGCGAGCAGGTGACGATCTACGGCCAGAACTTCAAGGCGCCGGTCTCGGTGAAGTTCGGAACCAGCTTCGGCTCGCTCGATGCCGACGAGGTGTCGGTGTCGGAGGACGGCCGCCAGATCACGCTGATCACGCCGCAGATCAGCGCCAACCCGATCCAGTCCGACGAGAACGCCAGCGTCAGCGTGATCAACGAAGCGGGAACCCCCCGTGAGCAGACGATCACCAAGTCGAGCGCGTTCACCTTCGTCGCCGACCAGCTGACGCCGCGGATCGCGACCGTGTCGCCGAACTCCGGCCCGATGGCCGGTGGCACCAGGGTGACGATCTTCGGCGCCCAGACCTCGGGCAGCGGCTTCCAGTTCCCGGTCCAGGTCTTCTTTGAGGGCGGCGGGATGGACAGCCGCGAGGCCGACGTCGTGTCGGTCGACATCCACCAGATCGTGTGCATCACGCCGGACATCACCAACGCCTCCCTGACGCCGCCGGCGACCGTCGACATCCGGGTCGTCAACGTCGATTCGGGCTTGTCCGCGACCGCGACCGGGGCGTTCACCTACGGCGAGAACCTGTTCATCTCCGGCAACACGCCGAACCAGGGACCGGGCACGGAACCGACCGATGTCACCATCCTCGGCTCCGGCTTCAGCTCGCCGATGATCGTGGAGTGGCTGGGCGAGAACCCGCCGCTGCGGCCGGACGTGCTGTCGATCACCGGCTCCGAGATCCTGGTCCGCATGCCGGCCCTGGTCCCGCCGTCGTGCAGCGACAGGGCGGCCGCCTTCCGGGTGACCGAGACCGACAGCAACCAGACCGTCCAGGGCGGCAGCTTCACCTACCTGGGCGAGTCGCCGATCGTGGTCTCCGTCAGCCCGAACCTCGTGACGCCGGGGCTCGACGATCCGAGCCTCCCGATCCTCGAACCTGCGGATCACACCCTGGTGATCACCGGACAGAACTTCCACGCTCCGGTCCGGGTCAGCATCGGCGGCTACGTCCTACAGGACTCCGACGTGACCGTCGACTCCGACACCCAGATCACGGTCACCTACATCCCGACGCCCGACGAGATCAACCTGAGCTACAACACCGCGCCGTGCGTCGACATCAACGGCAACCCTGGGGCCCGCGACGTGCCGACCAACGTGCCGGTGAGCGTTACGAACGTGACCGGCAACTGCACTAATACCCTGCCGGCGGGTCTCGCCTACGAGCCGTGGGACCGGAACGGCGATCCCCACCTGGGCCAGTGTCACGCGGCACCGGTGCTGGGGCCGATCGCACCGTCGTCCTGGGATTTTGGCGATCAGGCGGCCGGCGGCGCTTGCCCGAGCGGGAACACGCAAACGTTCACGATCACCAACACCGGCAGTTCGGACCTCACCTGGAGCATCAACATTTCCGGTGTGGACATGAGCGACTTCTCGATCCAGGGTGCTACTTCCGGCACGATCCTAGGGGGCGGAACCAATCCGGATTCCTTCACAATCGACTTCTGCCCGGCGACGACCGGTGGCAAGACCGCGCAGGTCGATGTCACATCGAACGGCGGGAATGCGACCGTGGGCTTGTCGGGGAACGGCACCTAGGGTGTGGCGGAGTGAATGACGGGCGGGCGGCCTGCCGGTCGCCCGCCCGGGTCAGACAGATGGACTATCGAGTCGAGCAACTGCGATACCAGCTGCGGGAGGATCCGACCTCCCGCCAGTTCTATCAGCTCGGTGAGCTGCTGCGCCGGGAGGGTGAGCTCGAGGAGTCGGTGGCGGTCCTGCGCGCCGGTCTCGAGCACCACCCGCGCTACCTCGCCGCCTGGGTCGCCCTCGGCCGCGCCCTGTTCGACCTCAACGCCTACGACGAGGCTGAGGCGGCGTTCGCCCGCGCGCTCGCGCTCGACCCCCAGAACGCGGTCGCCGCGCAGATGGTGGGGCGGGCGGCCGCCCGCCGGGGCGAATGGGAGCGGGCGGTCAAGGGTCTGACCCTGGCGCTCGCGCTGGGACCGCGCGACGACGAGCTGGAGGCCGAGCTGGAGGAGGCGCGGTCCCACCTGGGGCCCTCCCAGACAGCCGCACCGGCGGCCCCCGCGGCCGAGCCGGAGTGGGTGCCGGAGCCCGAGGCAGAGCCTGAAACAGAGCCCGAGACAGAGCCCGAGGCAGAGCCTGAGGCAGAGCCTGAAACAGAGCCCGAGACAGAGCCCGAGGCAGAGCCTGCGCAGGAGCCGGAGCCCCCGGAGCCCGCGCCTCCACCACTGCCCGGGCCGGGTCCGGCTGTCAGGGCCGCCGAGGTCGCCGAGCTGTCCGCCGAAGATCCGTTCGCAGTCGAGCCGCGGGGTGACAGCGGTGTCTTCTTCGCCACCGGAGACGTTTTCCTGGCCGCCGAGGACGGCCCGCCGGCCCCAGCGGCGCGCGAAGCTTGGGACCAGGGGA
>JAJDNH010000198.1 GCA_022340775.1 Acidobacteriota bacterium | reverse complement strand
AGCTCGACCTCGGCGCGGACCCGATCTCGCTCCGCCCCGGTTATGAACAGGTGCCGATCGAGTCGCCCACCGTCGACGACGTCCGGCTCTGGAGGTGACCAGCCGGCCGGGAAGGTCCCGATCACGATCGCCCTGCCGTCGCCGGCGCGCGCGATCCAACGTCCCACCGCCATCAGGTCGTCACGCGTGTGCTCGCCGGCCACGATCAGGCAGCCGCCGCCTCCGAACCGGGCCTGCGGTGCGGTGCTGACCTCCCCGGGCGAGCTCTCTTCCAGCCAGACCGGCCGTCCCGTCTCGCGCAGGTGCTGCCAGACCCCACAGGCGAGCCTCAGCGCCCGCCTGCGATCGGGCACGTTCCAGTAGGCCACCTCGCGTGGCAGTGGCATCTGGGGCAGCCTCCAGCGAACCAACCACAGAGCGCGCGCGGTCACCGGATCGAGGGGTTGTGGCAGCCGCCCGGCCAGGCTACGAATCCACGGCACAAGCGTCAGCCAGTCATGCTCCAGGGGTCGTCCGAAGAACCCCACCGGCAGCCCGGTAGCCGAGCGCACCGACTCGAGCACCGCATCCCGAGTGCGCCGCCCCGCATCCTCCCCTCCCCCGAGGCGGCGCTGCACGGTTTCCAGCGACCTCGGCAGGCCGGCCACCACCGCCCGCGGGCCCTGGTCGCCATCGACGACGCTCATCTTCCGAATGGCGCCCCGTCCCACCCACAGGTCGAGCTCGGCAAGGAGCGAGGAAAGGGCGAGCAGCTGGACGGCGGCCGCGAGCCGCGAGTTGCGTGAGAGCCGGCCGATCTCGGCCGCCGCAGGCGCCACCGCAGCCGGACCGTGATCCGATAGGCGAACCTCCGGCAAGCAGGGGTGGTCAAGGAGCAGCGCGGCCGGCGGCACCCGCTTCATCCGGTCACCCTCTGCCACTCCCGCCAGAAGCCCGGGAACGACTTGCTGACGCAGTCGGCATCGTCGATGCGCACGGGCCCCGCAGCCAGCGCAGCCACCGCCATCGCCATCGCCACCCGGTGGTCGCCGGCCGCCGTCACGTCGACAGGAGAGTCGTGGGCAGCGACCGGCATCGATACCGTCAAAGACGTCTCGTCGGTCACGACCCCGGCGCCCAGCCGGCGCAGGTTCTCGGCCATCACCGCCAGCCGGTCGCTTTCCTTGTGCCGCAGGTGGTCGAGCCCGGTCAGCCGCGACCCACGGCCCACGGCCGCCGCCGCGACCGCCAGCGCCGGGAACAGATCGGGTGCGTCGGCGAGGTCCGCCGTCACCGTTCCCGAGATTGGGCCGTGGCAGGTCACCCCACCCTGGCGGCCTTCGATGGTCGCCCCGGCCCGGCTCAGGATCTCGGCGATACGCCGATCGCCCTGCGAGCTCGCCAGGTCAACACCGTCGACGTCCACCGTACCCCCGGTCACGGCTGCAGCCACCAGGAAGAACGCTGCCGCCGACCAGTCGCCCTCCACCCGAAGCTCCGCCGGTCCGAGGGAGCCGGGGGACACCTGCCAGCTCCTGAGCTCAGCATCGGCTCGGACGTTGCCTCCGAAGGCGGCGAGGACATCACGCGTCAGCGCCAGGTACGGCCGTGACGGGATCGCTCCCTCGAGCTCGAGCCACAGACCGTGCGCCATCAGGGGCGCAGCCACCAGCAGGGCCGACACGAACTGTGACGACGGACCGGGGTCCAGGGTCAATCTCCCTCCTGGGAGTCTCCGTCCCCGTACCAGGGCGGGAAGCCGGTCCCCCGGGGAGACCTCCACGTCGGCTCCCAGACGCGCCAGTGCCGAGATCAGCGGGGCCATCGGACGCTCGCGCAGGCGTCCGGTGCCATCGATGACGGTCTCTCCTCCAGAGGCGGCGAGCAGCCCGAGAAGGAGGCGTGATCCGGTCCCGGAGTTGCCCAGGTCCACGGCCACCCGGTCCGCCGGGACAGCTCGGGCCCCAACGCACACCGTGCCACCCCGCCACTCGACCTCCCAGCCGCACGCGGTCAAGGCGCCGGCCAGGAGCCGGGTGTCGTCGCAGTCCAGCGGCGACGTGATCGTGCCGCCTCCGGCCGCCGCAGCCACCACCAGCGCCCGGTTCGTCAGGCTCTTGGAGGCCGGTACCCCGACCTTCGTGTGGACGCGAGCGACCGGACGGCCCACGATCTTCGCTCGCGGCGCTGCGCCGCCGCTCATCTCGGCCCGCAAGTCAGCTCGGAACTGGGTTTGCCTGTCGACCGTCGGGGCATGCGTCCATTGTCGGCACGTGCTCCGCGGGTGTCAAGGTTTTCTCCACCAGCCCCCAGGTGCCGTCCGGCTCGACCAGGATCGAGAGCCCGAAGTCGAGCCAGGCCGGCACCACCAGTGCCACCTTCCCATCCCGCTCGTACCTCCACGGGGTGTGAAAGTGTCCCCACAGCACGACCTCGACACCTTCCAGCCACGCCCGCTCGGCCTCGGCCCGGAGCTCCTTGACCGGCTTGCGGTACCGGAAGCGCCGGTTGGTCGCCGCCAACCGTGCCTCCATCGAACGCACGATGCGCATCGCCAGGCCCCGCGGCAGGGAGCGCGCAACCAACCGCGCCACCAGCGATTTGGACACCGCGGCCCAGAAGCGGTACTGCAGATCGCGGCGGTTCGCCCGGTCCCCGTGCGCGAGCCTGAACCTGCGCCCGCCGGCCGAGAGCTCGTAGCGAAGCCCGCTGGCATCGATGTGACAGGCGAGGTCGGGCTCGTCGAGGAAAAAGTCGCGGTTGCCCTCGACCAGCACGATCCGGACGCCCGCGGCGCGCGCGGCGTCCCAGGCCGCGACCACCGTCCGCACCGTTCCGGTCCACAGCTTCTCCAGCCCGATCAGGTACTGGCAGACGTCCCCGAGATAGACGATCTCCCCGACACCGGAGGTCACAGCGCGCTCGATGAGCCCGGCCATCGCTGCGGCGTCGCCCTGCCGCTGGCCGACGTGGGCGTCGGCAATGATCAGCGTTCTCACGCGAGCGATGGTACAGCATGCCTAAGGTTGCTCCTACGGGCGCCGGAGCGTGATCAGGCTCACCGGATCTCCCGGGTTCTCCGAGGCGGGGCACAAGCGAGAGCCGTCATCCTACGCGTATCCTCTTCAGGATGCGGGACCCGGTTCCGGCAGACGGCTGGGATTCCTGGGAAGAACGCCGTATACTCACGGAGTTCTGTGACTTGGGAGGTCACTCGATGCGCCTCGGAAGTGTCAGGAAGCTCGTACTCATCTTGGCGACGGTCCTCGTCTCAGCGGTGACGGCCGTCGGCGCGCCGCCGCTGAACAAGGCCCAGCAGGAGCAACTCGCCCCCACCCTGGTCCGTGCCTATGACGCGGGGTCGACCTCGTTCCGGGTCATCGTGCACGTCAAGGCGCCACCCGCGGCCCGCATCCCGCTGACACCCAGAGGCGTGCCGTACCCGCGCGCCCGCCTCGAGACGATCCACAACGTGCTCACGACGGAGCTGGGCGGCCTGAGCTCCCGCCTCCCGGCCGGCCAGATGAAGGTCCATCACGTCTACCGGCTGCAGCCGGCGTTTGCCGCCACGGTCGGTCGCCAGGGTCTGCGACAACTTGCTTCAGATCCGAACGTGACCTTCGTCGAGGAGGACCTCGTTCTCCACGCCATGACCGCGCTGGGCCTGCCGCTGATTCACGCCGACGTCCTCCACAACCTGGGGTTCACCGGGACCGGAACGACGGTTGCCATCGTCGACACCGGGGTCGACTACAACCACCCGTCCCTCGGCGGCGGCCCAATCCCGAACTCGAAGATCGTCTTCGGCCTCGATACGGCCGACGACGACGACGATCCGATGGACTGCGGCGACCACGGAACCGCGGTGGCCTCGATCGCCGCGGGGCTCCCCTACCAGTGGCCGGACGGCAAGACCTTCGCGGGCGGCGTCGCCCCCGGCGCCATGATCATGGCCTACAAGGCCAGCCCCGACGGCGACAACTGTGACACGTTCTACACCAGCGACGTGGTCGATGCGATCGACGATGCGGTCAACAAGCGGGACACATACAACCTGGTGGCGATCAACCTCTCCATCGGCGGTACCAGCTCCAGTGGCCTGTGCGACTACGGCAACTCGGACAGGCTCGCCTATGCCAAGGAGATCAATGCAGCCTCCGAGGCGGGAATCGCCGTCACGGCCGCGGCCGGCAACGAGAACGACAAATCAGCCATCGACGTCCCGGCGTGCGTCAGCAGCGCCATCAGTGTCGGCTCGGTGTATGACATCGATGTACCAGGGACACTCAAGTACTGCGGAAACGACTCGTGCTCCGAGACCCTATGCACCGATGACTTTCCACCGGCGAAGACGGTCCCCTGCTACTCCAACTCGGGCAAGTACCTGGACCTGCTGGCACCGTCGGAGCTCCTGACCGCGGCCAAGGCAGGCGGCGAGGTCACGCAGGACGCCAACGGCTACGGTAACTTCGGAGGTACCTCCGGTGCCACGCCCTACGTAACTGGCTCGATCGCCCTTCTGCACGAGGCGATCCCCGGTCTCGATGCCGCCAACGCGCGCCTGCTGCTGGAGACGACCGGAACCCCGATCACCGACACCAACAACATCACGCGACCGCTGATCGATCTTCAGGCAGCACTGAATGCCGGGCTCACCGGCCTCGGCGAGCCCACTTACGTCGACATCGTGCCCGAGGACGCGCAGACCGGCACCGCCACCTCTCAGGTCACACTCGTCCAGGCCGGAGTCATCACGGCCCTGCACGTGCGGGTCGAGATCATCCATCCCGACCCCTCGCAGCTGGTCGTCACCCTGATCGCCCCGGACGGGACCCGGGTCAAGCTGCACGATCACACCTACGTCTCCGGAGGTCTGTTCGCCCTCTACCCCGACGAGGTCACGCCGGCGGAAAGCCTCAGCACCCTGTTCGGCAAGACGGCAGCGGGAACCTGGACCCTCGAGGTGGTTGACGACAGCACCGTGCCGACCTCCGTGTCCGGCCAGCAGAAGCTGATCGGCTGGTCTCTCCAGGCCATAACCGGGAGTAGCGTCGGGCCACCCCAGTTTGCCAACTACGTCATCCCGGTCGGCGCCCACAAGCCCGGCTTCAACACCGCCTTCTGGTCGACCGACCTGAGGGTCCTGAACCCGTCTTCGACCTCGCCGGCCGCCTTCACCGTCTACGCCGTGCCGGAGGGAGCCGACGGCACGACCGACTACTACGGCGTTCAGATGTCCGTGGCTGCGGGATCGATCGTCAGCATCCCCGACCTGCTGGCGAGCAAGTTCGGCCTCACCGATGACCAGGCCAACATCCTGATCCAGGCCGACGGCACGCCGCTCGTCGCCACCTCCAGGACCTACAACAGCGGCGGCCCATCGGGCACCTACGGCCAGTTTGTGGGCGCAGAGCGCGGTATCGACGGCATCGGCGCCGGTGACACCGGGCTGGTGATGCTGCAGCTGGCCAGCAACTCGAGCTTCCACACCAACCTCGGATTCTCCGAGGTCGCCGGGCAGTCGGTGCAGGTCCGTGTGACCCTGCACGACGGTGATTCCGGCGCCGTCATCGGGACGCCAACGACCTATCCCCTGGCGGCGTTCTCCAACAGCCAGATCAACCGCGTCTTCCCGGCGCTGGGCGCCGGCAGCAGCGACAACGCCTACGCAACCGTCGAGGTCGTCAGCGGCAACGGCCGCATCGAGGCGTACGCGACTGCCGTCGACGAGGTCACGGGAGACGCCATCTACGTGCCCGGCACACACCCCAGCTCCGTCACCTCACAGGTCGTGCCGATCGTGGCCAGCCTCCACGGCAACCAGACCACCTTCTGGGTCAGCGACTTGCGTGTTCTCAACGGCGGCAGCGCGGCAGCCACCGTTCAGATCGACTTCCAGCCCGAGGTCAATAGCACCGGTACCGCGGCATCGATCACCCGCACCATCGACCCCGGACAGGAGCTGGCCCTGGACGACATCGTCAGCCAGATCTTCGGCCAGAGCGAGACCAAGGGCTCGCTGCACATCACCCGCACCTCGGGCAGCTCGCCCCTGCTGATCACGTCGCGGACCTACAACCGCGGTGGAGCCGGCACCTACGGCCAGTTCGTGCCGGCCGTGACGAGCGGCTTTGACGGCACCACCGGCGTCACCGTGATCAACCTTGACAAGACCGCCAACTTCCGCAGCAACCTCGGCATCTGTGAGGTCGGAGGCGGGACCGTCACCGTCCGCTACGCGCTCAAGAACAGCGCCGGGCAGACCCTGGGGGTCAAGAGCGTGACCCTGGGTCCGTACCAGGTGCTCCACATCAACGACATCTTCGCCGACCTCGGGGCAACCCAGCAGGCGAACACCCGGGTCGACTTCTTCCTCGATGCTTCCAGCAACGGTGGCGCCTTCACCGCCTACGGGACGCTGGTCGACAACAACAGCGGCGACGGCATCTACGTCCCCGCGGCCTCGTACCAGACGCAGTGAGCTAGAGAACCAAGAGGCGGGCCATCCGGCCCGCCTCCTGTTCCGATCTTCGTCTCAAACTCTCCAGCCCGGAGCATTCGAGCGCGATCGAAGCGAGACCAGCGAGACGTCTGTCAGCGCTGGGTTCTGAGCGTCGCGCTGCCGCAGGCATGCCTGAAAGGTATGTTGAGGACAGCGAGCCGCGAAGAGCACGGCGATGGCCGGCGTATCGTTGGTCGCAGTAGATCGCGAGCGAATGAACCGGGCTAGCCGTTTTTCTTGGCGAACTGCTCCATGAACTGCGCCAGAACCTCGACCCCTTCCGGCTCCATGGCGTTGTAGATCGACGCCCGGCAGCCGCCTACCGAGCGGTGCCCCTTGAGGCCCATCATGCCCTGGGCGGCGGCTTCGCTCACGAACTTCGCCTCCAGCTCCTCGCTGGGGAGGCGGAACACGACGTTCATCACCGACCGGCTGTCCTGGGCCACCGGGCAGCCGTAGAAGTCGGGATGGGCCTCGATCACGCCGTAGAGGCGGCCGGCCTTCCCGTTGGCGCGCTTCTCCATCGCGGTCAGCCCGCCACTGGCCTGGATCCAGGCGAGAACGTTGCGCACCATGTAGATGGCGAAGCACGGCGGGGTGTTGTACAGCGAGTCCTTGTTGACGTGAGTCGAGTACTTCAGCAGCGTCGGGAGGTTGGAGTTGGCCTTCTCGAGCCACGACTTGCGCACGATGACCACCGTCACCCCGGCGGGGCCGACGTTCTTCTGCGCACCCGCGTAGATCAGCGAGAAGCGGTTGGCGTCGAACGGCCGCCAGAGGAAGTCGGACGACATGTCGGCCACCAGGGGAATCTCGCCGGTCTCCGGGAAGTCCCGCCACTGCGTGCCACGGATGGTGTTGTTGCTGGTCAGGTGAACGTAGGCGGCCCCGGAATCAAGCTCGAGCTCGTCCTGCCTCGGAATGCGCGTGAATCCGTCCGCTTCCGAGCTCCCCGCCTCGCGAGCCGAGGCCACGATCTTCGCCTCCTTGATCGCCTTCTCCGACCACGACCCGGTCATGATGTAGTCGGCCGACCCTCCGGGCGGAATGAAGTTCATCGGCACCATTGCGAACTGCAGGGACGCCCCGCCCTGCAGGAACAGCACGTGGTGGTCCTCATCGAGGCCCAGGAGGTCGGAGACCAGCGACATCGCCTCGTGATGCAGCGCATCGTACGGCTTGGATCGGTGAGAGATCTCCGCCACCGACATGCCGGTGCCCTCCCAGTCGAGCATCTCCTTCTGCGCGCGCTGCAGAGCCTCTTGTGGCAGCTTCGCCGGCCCCGCGTAGAAGTTCCAGACCTTGCTCATTTCTTCCTCCTTGTGATCACGCGATCTGCTGCTCGAAGTCTTCGAGGATCTTCACCACGACCTCGCCGATGCGCTGCATGTTCTCGACACTCGAGGCGCCGATGTGAGGCGACATAACGACGTTCGGCGCCGTGAGCAACGGGCACGACTGGTCGGGCGGGTCGGAGTACCAGACGTCTGTCCCGTAGCCACGCACCTTGCCGGATGCCAGCGCCTCGGCCAAGTCCTCCTCGACCACGCACTGGCCCCTGGCCGTGTTGACGATCACGACCCCGTCCTTCATGGCGGCGATCGTCTCGCGGTTGATCATCCCCTTCGTGTCGTTCGTCAGCGGCACATGAATTGAGAGGTAGTCCGCCTGCTCGAACAGCTCCGTGAGCGGCACGAGCTTGGCGATCTCGTGACTCTTGACCAGCGGATCGTACGCCAGCACCTGCATCCCGAACGCGGCCGCCCGCCGGCCCACCTCGGTGCCAATGTTCCCGGCGCCGATGAGGCCGAGAGTCTTGCCGAAGAGCTCGGTCCGCTTGAGCTCTTTCTTCGCCCACCTGCCCTCCCTCATCGAGAGGTGAGCCTCGCACAGACGCGTGGGCACGGCAAGCATCAACGCGAACGCCATCTCGGCAACCGCGATCGCCGACGCGGAGGCCGTGTTGTAGACACGGACCCCCTTCGAGCGGGCGTACTCGACGTCGATGTTGTCCAACCCGACGCCGCCTCGAACGATCAGCTTGAGGTTGGCCGCCTCGTCGATGTACTCGCGGCGGCATTTCGTCTTCGAGCGCACGAGCACGACATCGACCTCTGCCAGACGCCCCTTGTCCTCCGTGATCTCGCCGAAACGCTCCAGCTTCGCAGGCAGAGAGGCATCGAACGCGTCAGAAATCAAGATCTTCATAGCCACCTCCGGTTCCGATCAATCTTCCAGCGGCCGGACAATCAGGCCCGACCTCAGCTTCGGTTCAAACCACGTGGACTTTGGCGGCATCACGAGGCCAGCATCGGCAACCGCGAACAGCTGCTCGATCGAGGTTGGAAAGAGCGCGAACGCGACCTCCCAGGGCCCCGTGTCTACCAGCCGCTCCAGCTCCTCAAGGCCGCGGATCCCGCCCACGAAGTCGATCCTCTCGTCGGCTCGCGGATCCCCGATCCCGAGCACCGGGGCGAGCAGGTTCTCCTGGAGGATCGCAACATCGAGGCCGCGCACCGGGTCGTCGCCGACATAGGTGCCGGCCCGAGCCTTGAGTCGATACCAGCGCCCGTCGAGGAACATCCCGAACTCGTGTGTGGCGGTCGGCTTGCCGCCGTCTCCGGCCTCGATCTCGAAGCGCTCCTCCACAAGCTGGAGAAAGGCGTTTCGATCCAGACCGTTGAGGTCTCTGACGACCCGGTTGTAGTCCATGATCATCAGCTGGTCATGCGGAAAGACCACGCTCAGGAAGAAGTTGTAAGGCTCGTTCCCCGTGTGCTCGGGGTTCGCGCCCCGCCGCTCGGCGCACACCCTCGCGGCCGATGCGGAGCGATGGTGACCGTCCGCCACGTAGAGGGCCGGCACGTCGGCGAAGGCAGCCACCAGGCGATCGCGGCTCTCCGGCTCGTCGATCACCCACACCGTGTGTCGAATGCCGTCCGGCGTCACGAAGTCATAGGTGGCTTCGGACGCGGTCAGGCGCTCGACGAGGCCGTCAATCAGCGGATCTGCGCGGTACGCCAGGAACACCGGCCCAGCGTTGACGTTGGTGGCCTCGATGTGGCGAGTTCGGTCGTCCTCCTTGACCTTCCTGGTGTGCTCATGCTTCTTGATAACGCCGGCGTCGTACTCGGCGACACTGGCGCCGGCGACGATCCCGGTCTGCACGTGGTCGCCCATCTGCTGCCGATAAAGGTAGAGCGCCGGGGACGGCTCGCGCACGAACACCCCGTCTGCGATCAACCGCCGCAGGTTCTCGGCCCCCTTGGCGTAGACCTCGGGTGCATACGGATCGAGATCCGGGTCGAGATCGATCTCGGGCTTGTTGACATGCAGGAAGGAGATGTCGTTGCCTGCCGCCATGTTGCGGGCCTCTGCGCTGGACAGAACGTCGTATGGGGGACTCGCCACTCTCTCCGCCAGCTCTCGCGCCGGTCTGTAGGCCCGAAACGGCTCGATCCGTACCATGCCTCACTCTCCCATGCAGAATCGGCGGGCAGCCCCGCCACGTGAAATCTATCACATGCCTTTCCGTACCGCCACCTTGCCGGGATTGCGGCGGCGTGCGATGATACGCAGCGTCCCGATGGAGGTTCCAATGTCGTACCGTGTCGTTGTCACCGGTGTCACCGTCGTCGCTGCCATGGCTGCGGCGCTCTCCTGCTCCCGCCAGCAGGCGCCGACCGCCGTCAAGGCCACGCCGGCGGTGCAAAGCGTGCGTACCGTCAACCCCGACCCGCGCGAGGTCCACTTCGGGCCACTGAAGATGCTGACAGACGGGGGCGAGAACGCCGAGGCGTACTTCTCGTTCGACTCCTCACAGCTCATCTGGCAGTCAACCCACCCGCCTTACTCCTGTGACCAGATCTTCGTGATGGGCGTTGACGGCAGCAACCGGCACCTGGTGTCGACCGGCAAGGGTCGCACGACCTGCGCTTACTTCTACCCCGATGACAAGCACATCCTGTACTCATCGACGCACCTCGACAGCCCCGACTGCCCGCCGCCCCCGGACCACTCCCGCGGCTACGTGTGGGCGCTCTACCCGAGCTACGACATCTTTCGTGCCTCTGCCGACGGCAGCAACCTCGAGCGCCTGACCGACACGCCCGGCTACGATGCGGAGGCCACGGTCTCCCCGCAGGGCGACAAGATCGTGTTCACGTCCTTGCGCAACGGCGACCTCGACATCTACACCATGAACCTGGACGGCTCGGACGTGAAGCAGCTGACCCACGAGCTCGGGTACGATGGCGGGCCCTACTTCTCTCCGGATGGCACCAAGATCATCTACCGCGCCTACCACCCGACCAAGCCCGAGGAGGTCCGGGACTACACCTCACTGCTCGAGCAGAACCTGATCCGCCCGACAGTCCTCGAGATCTGGGTGATGGATGCCGACGGGTCCAACAAGCACCAGATCACCCACCTCGGGGTGGCCTCGTTCGCGCCGTTCTTCCACCCTTCGGGCACGAAGGTTATCTTCTCGAGCAACTATGGCGACCCGAAGGGCCGCGAGTTCGACCTCTACATGGTCAACCTGGACGGCACCGGGCTCGAGAGGGTCACTTACACACCCGAGTTCGACGGCTTCCCGATGTGGGCTCCGGACGGCCACACGTTCGTCTTCTGTTCGAACCGCCACAACTCCCACCCCCACGAGACCAACGTCTTCGTGACCCAGTGGCGGGACTGATCGCAGGCGGCGGTGGGACATCTCGGGTGGGATGTTTGTGTCACACCGCCCGGCCGGTTACATTCTGACCGGGGGGTGGCCGCGTGGAGCTCTGGCACTACGCAATCCTGACTGTCGTCGGCGTCGGCGCGGGGATCCTCAACGTCCTCGCCGGCGGTGGGTCGTTCTTCACGCTGCCGATCATGATCTTCCTCGGCATGCCTCCCGCCATGGCCAACGGCACCAACAGGGTGGCACTCCTGGCCCAGAACATCACCGCGGTGTCCGAGTTCAAACGTCGTGGATTCTCCGACTTCCGGGTCAGCTTGTCTCTGGCGCTCTGCACGCTGCCCGGTGCGGTCCTCGGCGCCGTGACGGCGGTTCACTTCAGCCCCTTGTGGTTCAAGCGGCTGCTGGCGTTCTTCATGATCGCGATGCTTCCCCTCGTCCTCGGCGGAACCAAGAGGGTGCGGGCCAGCTGTCCGCGGCGGGGCAAGCTGCTGGCACACCTCGGCGCCGTCGGCATCGGCTTTTACGGCGGACTGATCCAGGCCGGAACCGGCCCCCTCTTCATCGTGCTGATGGTCTCTACCCTCAACCTCGACCTGGTCAGGGTCAACATGCACAAGGTGTTCGTCATCGGCTTCTACATGCTGCCGACGCTGCTCGTGTTCGTCCTCAGCGGCGACGTCGAGTGGCTTGCCGGCCTTCTCCTCGCAGTCGGCACAACCGTGGGCGCTGCCATCGGCACCCACATGGCGGTCCGGGGCGGGGACCGATTGATCAAGGTTTTCTTTGCGGTCGCCGTCGTGGCGATGGCGATCAGGCTGTTACTGAGCAGCTAGCCCCCACCCACCCCGTGACGGAGTGACGAAGTGACGGAGTGAAACGGAGCCTCCAAAGAGGCCTCCTCGCCTTCTCTCCTGGCCCGGGATATTCGCGAGCAATCGTAGCGAGACCCGCGAGACGTCTGTCAGCGCTGGGATCTGAGCGTCGAGCTGCCGGAGGCAGACTGCCTGTCTGTTGAGGACAGCGAGATGCAAAGAGCACAGCGAAGGCTGGCGTATCGCGGGTCGCAGTAGATTGCGAGCGAATGGCCCGGGCTAGCCTTCCATCCGAAACACGAAGCCGGTGTCGAATGGGAGCTCGGCGTCGGGAGCCAGATCGGTCAGCATCCGCGAGATGATCCGGGACGCCACCGCCGAGTGACGGACCAGGTTGTCGGACAGCTCCTCGGCGGACGTCGGCTGGTCCTTGACGCCGTTGGCGTAGTCGACCCCGAAGCCGAGCAGAGCGAACGGCAGCTCCAACTCCGCGGCCAGAACGGTCTCCGGTCCGCAGGTCTGGCTGAGCGCGGTCCCACCGGCCGCGCGAAGCGCTGCAATCTCCGCCTGTGTGTTGAACCGCGGGCCGTCCACGTGCGCGTAGCAACCCCCCTCTATAACCTCGATCTCCTCGCCGCGGGCCGCATCCGCCAGCCGGCGGCGCAGGGTCGGCGAGAAGGGTGTCGAGAGGATCAGGTGTCCTCGCTCGGGATCCCCCGGCGCGGCAAAAAATGTGGCCAGGCTGCCGTCGGGCAGTCGGTTGCTCGGGAAGTACAGCTCGTCGAAGACGATCGGTGTTGCCAGCGGCAGCGCTGCATCCATCACGCCGACGACACTGGTTGCCACGATCGCCTCCGCCCCCAGCTCGCGGAGCGCCCAGATGTTGGCGCGGTGCCGAACCAGGTGCGACAACAGCTCGTGACCGCTTCCGTGACGGGCGACGGCCAGCAGGCGGTGACCTGCAAGCTCCGCCTCCTGTAGCGACACCTCGCCGTGCGGCGTCTCGAGCCGCCGTTCAACGGGCGCGAGCTCCGCGTCGATCTCATAGAAGCCTGATCCCGTAATCAGTCCAACCGTCCTCATCATTCCCTCCAGACTACGACTTGGTCGGCGGTGTGCCCCGCGCGCTCACCAGCCGGCGTAAGAGCACCGTACCGACGGTACCGTCTATCCCCAGCCGTTCCAGGTCCTCGACCGTGTCCACGTCATCGAGAGTCTCGAGCTCGGAGCATGCGACAGCCAGCTCCGCGATCCTGGCTCGCGTCCGGGTCAGAGTCTCCGGCGTCGACCACGGTACTCCCGAAAAGACGTCGACTCCGGGCGGTCGTTGCCCCACCAGCCAGTAGCCGCCGTCCGAGGCGGGACCGAGCACGAGCTCCGACCTCTCGAGTCCCTCCAGGGCACGGAGCAGATGCCGCGGTGACAGCTGAGCGCAGTCGGATCCGACCAGCACTACGCGCCGCCAGCCTTGTTCGAACCGCAGCTGAAACGCACTCGCCATCCGCGATCCCAGATCCCCGTCACTCTGGACCTCGACTGTGACCGGCACCGGCGGGTTCCAGTCCGGCGAGGGGGGGGAAGCCAGCGACAGCACGACATTGGCCGAGGCCTGGCTGGCACAGCGGAGGGCGTGCTCGAGCAGCACCGCGTAGACCCTCGCCGCCGCGTCGGCGCCGATCGCCTGTGCAAGCCGGGTCTTCACGTTCCCCGGCAACGGCTGGCGTCCGAAGACGACCACGCCGTTCACCGTACCTCCCGGTACCAACGGGCGAGAGTCGCGGCCGGGACGCCGCAACGAAACAGGCTCGGAAACACGGCCGTCATCAGACGGGTACGCACCGGATGGCGCTCGAAGCGTCGCGCCGTCGTCCTCACCTCGAGCGGCAGCCGGACGATTCGCCCTCGCAGCTTGCACCTTCGGGCGAGCTCCAGATCCTCCATCAGAGGTAGATCCGCAAACCCTCCGAGCTCGTCAAACAGCTGCCGCCTGATCCCGAAAGCCTGGTCACCATAAGGAAGACCGAGCCCCAGCGAACGCAGGTCCACAAGACGCAGCCACCGGCGTCGCCAGCGGCCCGCCGAAGCATCGCTGGGCTCCGTGTGCAAGCGAAAGCAGGAAAGCGCGGTGCATGGATCTGACAGCGCCGTGGACACCGCTTCAGCCCAGCCGGCGGGAAGTCGGCAGTCGCCGTGCAGGAACAGCAGCAGGTCACCGCCGACGGCAGCGGCGCCGCGGTTGAGCTGTCCACCCCTGCCGGCCGCGCTCCTGACTACCTTCACTCCCTCGCGGCTGGCGGCGAGCTCACACGTGCGGTCGCTGCTGCCGCCGTCGCTGACAACGACGTCCAGCTCGGGACCCTCCCCGATGCTATCCAGGCAGGAGAGAATGGTTGCACCCTCGTTGAGAGTCGGGACCACGACGCCGATCCGAGGTCCGCCCAGCTGGAGCGCATCGCTGTCGTGCCGTGCCACAGACGGATTGTAACCGGCCCCCGTTGTGTATCATGCCGTGATGAGCTCATCCTTAAGCTCGGTCCGGGACTGACACCAGATGCGCGAGATCGCCAAGCTCGACGACATCCCGCGCGAGGGTCTCCGCTTCACCTACAAGGACGGACCCTTCGACGAGCAAGGCATTCTCCTCCGCCTCCCGAGCGGCGCGGTCCGAGCCTACAAGAACGAGTGCCGCCACCTGCCGATGCCGCTCGACGACCGCGAACCCGGCGAGCTGTGGGATCCGGAGCGACGCTTCCTGGTCTGTGGCTCCCACGGTGCGATCTACCGTCCCGAAAACGGCCTCTGTACCGCCGGACCCTGCAGAGGCTCGCACCTGCGTGCGCTGCCGATCGTCGTTGGTGGTGACTCTGTTTACCTCGACACCACCAAGATCGGTGGTTTCTTCGATCCTGCGTAAACGGGGAATGCCGCGACCTCGGCCCTTCATTGTTCAGAGAGGAACGGGAGGCCTCATGAGCACCTCATCACCCGACGCATTCCGAACCGAGCGCGACACTCTCGGAGAGATGAAGGTTCCGACCGGCGCGCTCTACGGTGCCCAGACCGCGCGCGCGGTGGAGAACTTCCCCATCAGCGGCTGGCGGCTGCCGTCCGCCTTCCTGGACGCACTGGCACGGATCAAGAGCGCCTTCGCCACGGCCAACCGTGAAGCCGGCCTGCTGTCCGACGAGGTCGCAGGCGCAATCGCCGACGCCGCCGAAGGCATCACCTCCGGCCAGCATCTCGAGGAGTTTCCGGTCGACGTCTTTCAGACCGGTTCCGGCACCTCCACGAACATGAACATGAACGAGGTGCTGGCCCATATCGCAAACGTCGCCCTCGGCGGCGACCCGGTCGCGCACAAGCCGGTGCATCCCAACGACCACGTCAACCTCGGGCAGTCGTCCAACGACTCCATACCGGCGGCGCTGCGTGTCTCGACAGCCCTGGTGTGGCGCGATCTGACGAGGCCAGCCATCGAGCGCGTGGTCTCCGAGCTCGAATCCCTGGCCGGACGGCATGGCGGCGCCGTGACCCTCGGCCGCACCCATCTGATGGATGCGGTTCCAACTACCTACGGCCGGGTCTTCGGACAGTGGGCCCAGCGTCTGCAGCTCGCGATCGACGCCGCCCAGACGTCCGCTGACGGCCTGCTCGTCCTGCCGCTCGGGGGAACGGCGGTCGGCACGGGTCTTGGCTCACAACCCGGAGCCGTGCGCCGTGCCGTCGAGCTCCTCGCCGAGGGCACCCGGCTCGGCTTGACCGCCGATGCGCGACCCGCCGTCGGCATCTCCGCCCAGGACGCTCCGATCCGGCACGCCGATGCCCTCGCTAGCATCGGCCGCGTCCTGCTCGCGATCGGCAACGACCTGCGCCTCCGGGGATCCGGGCCTTTCGGCGGTCTCGGCGAGCTCAACCTGCCGGCGGTGCAACCCGGCTCATCGATCATGCCCGGGAAGGTCAACCCCGTCATCCCCGAGGCCGTGGTCCAGGTCGCGCTGCAGGTTGAAGGCCTGGCCGCCACCTGTCGGGCTTCGGCGCTGCTCCATCAGCTCGACCTCTCCCACGCCAACCCTCTTCTGGCGTGGAACCTCGACACCTCGGCCCGGCTGCTGGCTCACGCCTGCACGACCCTGGTCGAACGCTGTCTGAAGGGCCTCACCGTCAACACGGCCACATCCAGGGCGCACGCGGCGGCGAGCCCAGCCATGGCCACCGCCCTGGCGCGTGCCCTCGGCTACGAGGCAGCAGCCAAGGTGGCCAAGGAAGCGGAAGCGAGCGGCAGCTCGGTGGCGGTCACCGCGCGCCGTCTCCAAGTCCTTCCCGACCAGGAGCTCGACAAGATCCTCGACCTCGACCGCATGGCCGGTGTGACAAAGGGTGATTCCGACCCAGCTTAGCGCGGGTGATCCCGCTCCCTAGCCCGGATTGTCCATGAAGGATCGTAGCGAGACCGGTGAGGCGCGAGGAGCACGGCGATGGCCGGTGTATCGCCGGTCGCAGTAGATTGCGAATCAACGGTCCGGGCTAGTCCTCTTCTTCGTCATCTTCGGGCGGCATCGGCGTCCCGAAGAGGTGCAGCCGATCATCGTACGGAACCACCAGGACTCGTCCGTGCGTGTCGAGGGCGGAGTCCTCCGGCCACGGCTTGTCACCCTTCTTGAGGAAGGAGCGAAAGCCGAAAGGCACCTCGGCACCGTCCGGTGCGAACCAATCGGGCACCACCAGGTCCCAGCGCTCGTCGTCCTCCTCTACCCGGCGAAACTCGACGCCATCGGACGGCTGGGATCCGAGCGGCTCCACCTGGTCCATGAGGCTCCGCGCCTCCTCCGTGAGCTCCTGCAGAACCTCCTCCGTGAACTGGTGGAGGATCTCGTGGTCTTCCTCACCGTCCACGTCGGCAACGATGAGCAGCCGGTAGACGTCTCCCTCGAGCTCATCGCCGCACGTGTAATCCACCGTGAAGGTCAGTGGCGGCTCCTCGACCTCGACATCGTACGAGCCCCCGTTGAGGAGGTCCTTGACCAGGAGGCCGTACAGCACCTCCTCGCGCGACGTTGCGGGCAGATCGAGGGCCAGCCCCTCTTCCCACTGTGCCATCACCGGTACTCCTTTCGAACGGCCACTCCAACCGTTGCCAGCAGACGTTTACAACACACGTTCGTTGAGGAAGCCTGCGCTTCCCCCTTCCCACCGCTTGGCCGCCAGGATAGCCAGCACCACCAGCAGGTAGGATATTCCGCCGACCAACACAGCCAGAACCGGCGCCACCGCGAGCGTGTCGTAGGACCCGTGCAGCACGGCCGCCAGCACCAGCGTGGGTCCGGCGATCCGCAGCAGCCGTCCCAGACCCATCCTCCCGGTCACCGCGACCAACCCCACTGCGAACGCGGTCAACGCCGCCCACGAAGCGTGCAGGAACGGCGTCATCAGGAGACGTGAAAGGACAACGTCCTGACGCGTGAAAGCCACCCCCAGGATCCGCGCTCCGAACCATTCCGAGTACAGGATGTTCTCGAACCCGGCAAAAGCCAGACCCGAGGCGATCCCCAGCATCACCGTAGCCTGGAGACCGAGACGCCGGCCGGCGCGGCGCGAGAGAGCAACCACCAGGATCACGGGCAGCATCTTGGTCAGCTCCTCGCTGATGCCGACGCCGAACACGAAACCGATCCATCGCGCGGCGATCAGCGGTGTGTCGACGAGCCGGTAGAACGGGTTCGCGAGCCATCGCAGCGCCGGCAGGATCGCTGCCAGGCCGGGCATGATGACGAGCCCCATCACCAGCGAGTAGTCGAACGGGGAGGCACCCCTCAGGTCGAGACGAAAGAGGCGCAGGAACAGGAAGAACCAGAGAAGGGCGAAGTAGAGGATCATGCCCTGCTGGGCCGGAATCCCGACCGCCGTCATGAGCAGAGGCATCATCGCCAGCACCAGCACGACCCAGAAGACCTGGGAAGTCACGATTTGGGCCAGCAGACTCGGATCGACCTGGAGGATGGAACCAACACCGCGTTCCTCCAGGCGTCGCACGCGCAGCTGCTCCTTGAGTCGTGAGGTCTGGCGCTGGAACTCCTCCTCGCTGATCACGCCCGCCTCGAGGAGGCGTTCGTACTCGGCCAGAATCTCGTCTGCCTTCATGTTCTCTCACCGTAGCACAAAACCGATCATTCCGGCTCCCGGCGGGCGCCGGCGTCGATACCGGTCTCGAGCTGGCGCACCGCGGCCCAGTAGAGCTGCCGGCGCACCCGCCTCTGATCCCGGCCGAGCCCTGCGAGCATGCGCCGGATCTGCTCCCTGCGACTGTCGGTCTCGAGAGTACAAACCTCGGTCGCTGGTGGGTAGGCGCAGCGCCTTGCCAGGCTCCGGATCTCCCCCTTGCGGAGCTCGTAGAGCGGTCGCACCAGTGTGACCGCGTCATCGAAGTAGCTCCGGATTGGGGCCAGAGTCTCCGGCGTACCGGTGAAGAAGAGGCTCAGGAGCCAGGTTTCGACGACGTCGTCCGCGTGATGACCGAGGGCAACATACCTGAAGCCTCTCGCGTCGGCCTCCTCGAGCAGGGTGCGGCGGCGCACCCTTGCACATGCGTAGCAGTCCCTCGGCTCCTCCTCGCCGGGATCCAGCCTCGCCGTCACCGACTCGACCGGGACTCCATGCTCATTGCAGAAGGCCACGGTCTCGAGCGGCAGCGGATCGGTCCGTCCGCCGCCGTTCTGAGTCACGTGCAGACCGAGCAGGTCACACCTCGGTTGCACCGAGCGGGCATGCTCGGCGACCAGGTCGACCATCGCCAGGCTGTCCCAGCCCCCGGAAACCGCGAGCACGATCCGTTCGCCGGGAGGCAGCAGTTGCCAGCAGCGGCACGCTCGCCGCATCTTGCCGACCAGCCGGCCGCGCGCCTTGCGACAGGCGGCAGGATCGGCATCAACCAGAGGAGCTCCCCTCCCCACGCTTGCGCCCGAACAGGGCCGCGATGATGACCCCCAGAAGGTAGAGCACGATCATCGGCACCGCGAACACGGTCTGGGTTGCGACGTCGGGCGTTGGCGTGATGATTGCAGCGATGATGAAGATCAGGAGAATTGCCCACCTGAACCAGCGCAGCAGCATCCCGGCGGTCACCAGGCCTATCCGGGCCAGGAAGAAGATCAGGATCGGCAGCTCGAAGACGAGACCGAGCCCGAGAAGGACCTTCGACATCATCCCGAAGTACGCCTGGATCGTGACAACCTGTTTGAAGTCCTTGCCGACGGTGAGGAGAAAGCGGACGACCATCGGAAAAGCGATCCGGTAGCCGAAGTATCCCCCGGCAAGGAAGAACAGCGTCGTGAAGAGGATGAAGGGCAGTGCCAGACGTCGCTCGCTCTTGTACAGCCCCGGCCGGAGGAACAGCCACAGCTGCAGGAGCAGGATCGGCGAGGCGACGAAGATCCCGGCCAGCAGGGCCACCTTGATGTAGAGCATGAACGGGTCGACAAGGCCGGTGAATGCCAGCTTCTCCCCCTTGGGCAGGAACTGCAGGATCGGCTGCTCCAGCCAGTGGAAGATCTGAGGCGAGAAGTACCAGCACCCGATGAAGGTGACGAAGACCGCACCGATACTGATCAGGATCCGGTGCCGGAGCTCCTCCAAGTGCTCCAGCAACGACATGCGGGCCAGATCTTCCTCCGAGCGCTCGGTATCCGGATCTGGAAGCTGTCGGGCGGTCGCCGTCACCCGTCCTCCCGCTCCTGTCCTGAGCCGGCCTTCGGGGGCTCCTTCTCGTCTGCGGCTGTCGCGCTCTGTTCCTTCACCGACTCGGAGATCTCGTCAGCAGACTTCTTCAGGTCACGCTCGACGTTCCGAATCTCGTCCGCGGCGACCTCTTCCTCGATCGTCCGCTTGAAGTCGTTCGAGGCGCGCCGGAACTCGCCCAGCGCCCGTCCCAGCGAGCGCCCAATGTGCGGCAGCTGCTTTGGGCCGAAGAGCAGCAGCGCGATGACGAAAATGAAGAGGAGCTCGGGAAACCCGAGAGAACCGAACACAGTCACCTCCGCCGCCAGTATACCCCCAGCACAGATTCACCGTGCAAATCGCTGGGCACACCAGACAACAGAACGGATCACGCTGTGGCCCGCGTTCTCCGGGTTGGAGGGCATTTGCTTCTCACCTCGGACCTCTGTCCTCTTCCCGGGTGGGTGGGGGCTCGTGTTCCATTTCCCGTTTTCCTTCTTCCAGGGCGGGCGAGGAAACGTCTCGCGTCTAGCTTCTCGCGTCTTGCGTTCTTCTGGGTGGACTGGAACACCTAGTCACTTAACGACTTAATCACCTAGTTGCTTCCACCTTGCTCGCCCGCCTTGTCACCTGCGTCAGAGGGCTTCTTCCCCTCGGCTTCCCATGCCGCCCACATTTTCTTCGCCTCTGGAAGTTGGTCGACCGCCGCTGCGATCTGGTTGTCACCCTGGATGGCAACCCGATAGCCCGCCTCGAGCCCGACCGCCGAGTTGAGCACCTCGGTGCGGATCGCGCGCGACACGTCATCCACCGCCTGGGCATCCGAACGGAGGTTGTTCAGCATGGTCTCATCGAGCAGCTTCTCCGACTTCACGAAGCTCCAGAAATGATCGAGCACCGCGCTGGTGGCCACGAACTCGGTCGCGCGCTGCCGCCGATCCGCATCTGGGAACCCCTTCACAACGTTGATGGCAAAACGGAAGAAGGCAGACTGCCCGTACAGACGGGCCACCGGCTCGGCAACGACGCGTGCTTTGACGATGACGTCAGGGGTAATGCCGCCGCCTCCCCTGACCGGCCGGCCGTCATCGGTGTGGTAGGCGGCCGGGGTGTCCGGCGCGGGCTTGCCGTTGCGATGAGTGATGTAGTCGAGGAACGAGTGATAGTCGCGCTGGATGCAACGCCCGGACGGGGTGTAGTAGCGGGCAGTGGTCAGGGCGAGCCCGACGTCGCGGATCGTGAACACGGTCTGTACCAGGCCCTTGCCCCACGTGACCTCGCCAACCAGGACACCCCGGTCATGGTCCTGTACCGCACCCGACACGATCTCTGCCGCCGACGCGGTACCGGTGTTGACGATAATGACGAGCGGACCGTCGAAGTGCTCTCCCCTCCCCGGTGCTCGCAGGGTCGAGATACTGTCCTCCGTCCTCCCCCGCGTCGAAACGATGAGCTGGCCGGGCCGCAGAAAAGTGTCGCTGACGCCGATGGCGGCATCGAGCGAACCGCCGGGGTTGTCACGCAGATCCAGAATGAGAGAACGCATGCCTTGGCTCTCGAGCCGATGAACGGCGGCGTGGATCTCGGCTGAGCTGGTAGCCGAGAACTCGGACAGCCGGACGTAGCCGATCTCGGGTTGCAGCATGAAGGCATAGCGCACGGAGTTGGTCGGGATGCGTGCGCGGGTGATGGCGACCTCGAGCGGCTTCTTGAGCCCGGGCCGGACGATGCTCAGGTTGACGACCGTACCCTCGGGCCCCCGAACCCGATCCACGACGTCGTCGAGCGACATCTGATCGGTCGGCTCACCCTCGATCGCGGCAATCACGTCACCGGCCCGCAGGCCCTTGCGCGCTGCCGGAGTTCCGGCCATCGGAGCGATGACCGTAACCTGGCCGGCGCGCCTGGAGATGATGATCCCGATTCCGAAGAATGCCCCCTGTTGGCGGTCGCGCATCCTGGAAAAGGAGCTCGGGTCGAGGAAGTTCGAGTGCGGGTCCAGCTTCTCGAGCATGCCGTCGATCCCGTCGTAGATCAGGGTGGACGCCTGCTCCTGGTCGGGAAGCCACTCCAGCATCGTGCTCACGATCTCGGCCGCATGCGACACCACCGCATGCTCGCTTGCGGTACGGCTACGCTCGCCGAACAGGGCGCCGGCAGCGGCGGCCAGACCGAGGATGAGCACCGTGACAACGGCGGCGAATGACGGGCGGCGCAAACGACTCATACGGATCGTCTCCTCTGGGTGCAGCGGCACCAGAGGCGCCCTGCACCAGCTCACTGTACCTGAACCGGGTTCAGTTGGCTGCCCATCCACAGTGCTCGACGCGAGACGCGAGACACAGGACGCGAGACGTTTCTTCCACCTCCCAAGTGGTGAAGTGATTGAGTGATGAGGTGATTAGGTTCCCCCACCCACCCGGTGACGGAGTGACGGTGTTCCCCACCCGACCCGGGGAAACGGAAGATGTTCCCCCTCCCACCCGAAGAACGGTGGCGAACTGCGCTTCAGATAGTGGTGCGGTGGGCGGGGCGTGCCATGCTTTGAGGTTTCCTGGAGCACGATCCCCGCACCGGCGCTTCCGCAGGAAACCTCAAGCTTGGCAACCCGCGGGAAGCGCAGTCGCCCGTATGGCTACAGGAGCGATGGAGGCGCCTCGTTGCCTGCCTGGAGCGGGCTTCAACGGTGGTTCAGAGGCTGAGCTCGTCGCCCGCTCCGGGGCAGGTGACGACGGGCGTCTGCAGAGCAGACGTCCGGGCGCCGGTGCTGCAAACAGCGACTGGCTCCGCGAGTTGCTAAGCGACCTTGCCGCCTCCGACCGGCCTGCCGGGCAGGAAAGCCTTCCGATACTCGCGGTTCATGCGGGCGATGCCGGAGATCGAGATCTCCTTCGGGCACATCGCCTCGCACGAGGTGTAGTTGGTGCAGGCGCCGAAAGCCTCCTTCTCCATCGCCTCGGCCATCCCCCGCACCCGCCGCTCCCGCTCCGGCTGGCCTTGGGGCAGCAGCGCCAGCTGCGCGACCTTGGCGCTCATGAAGAGCATCGCCGCCCCGTTCGGGCAGGCGGCCACGCAGGCGCCGCAACCGATGCACTCGGCGTAGTCCATGGCCAGCTCGGCGTCATCCTTGGGCACCGGGATCGCATGGGCATCCGGGGCGCTGCCGGTGTTCACGGAGATGAAGCCGCCGGCCTGCATGATGCGGTCGAAAGCGCTACGGTCGACGATCAGGTCCTTGAGTACCGGGAACGCGGCCGAACGCCACGGCTCGAGCGTCAGCTTCTGGCCGTCCTTGAAGTGACGCATGTGGAGCTGGCAGGTCGTGGTGCCCTTGTGGCCACCGTGCGGCAGCCCGTTGATCATCATCCCGCACATGCCACAGACGCCCTCCCGGCAGTCGTGCTCGAACGCCACCGGGTCCTCGCCCTTCTCGATCAGCT
>JAJDNH010000191.1 GCA_022340775.1 Acidobacteriota bacterium | reverse complement strand
CACGCCTCCCGTCTCCGGCGGGAGCAACGACACGAGGACGGATCAACGACTTGGCGGCTCCCGCCGGAGCCTGCTCGGGCCGCCTCTTCCAATCGTGTGACCAATGCTCTGATCGCCAACGGCCGAGGGAGCCTTCCTGTGGGACTCCGGCGCCGGACGTCTGCTCCGCAGACGCCCGTCGTCACCTGCCTCGGAGCGGGCAATCACGGGAGGGTTTTCCGATACTCCGGCGGCCGTGCGGTCCAAAGCGACCGCCCGCCTCGCGTTTCCGGCGGTCGCAAGGCAGCGAGAGGGGATGATCGACTCGCCGGCGACCGCCGGAAGCCACTCGGGCCGCCTCCTCCAATCTTGAAGCCGATACTCCCAACGCCAAGGGCCGAGGTTGCCCGGCAGCAGCCTTTCCCTCGTGTCGCGATGGGCTGCCGATCGTGCTTCAGGAAGAGGCTGTGCCCGGCACGCCCGTTTGAGCGCGCCATGCTCTGGAGCGCTTCACGCCCGCATTCTCCGGGTGGGTGGGGGAGCGTTTCCCGTCTTCCGCTTCCCGTTTCCCTTCCCGGGCGGGTGGGCGGGGGGCACGTCTCGCGTCTTGCGTCTTGCGTCTCGCGACCTGCGCTACAAATCAATGTCCTTCAACGGCGGCTTGTCGTCCTTGGACTCCTTGGCCTCGCCGAGGAGCTTCTTGAACCGGTCCTCGAGCACGCGGCCCTTCGCCTTCTCGGCGCGCATCGCCTCGTCGATGCGGTTGGAGGCGCGTTTCTTCGCCTCCTCGAGGTCCTTCAGGCGCTGGTCGAAGTCGACCGCCTTCCTGACGTCCTTCGGCGGCTCGTGGGAGATCACGACACCGGCCTCGGTGTCGATCTCGAGGGTCGTCTTGCAGTGCGGGCAGGTCACGGTCGTCTTCGGCGCCATAGCTCGAGGTTACCCCTTCCTTCTACCGTTTCACCTTCTTGGCCAGCTGGTTGGCGGCCACCAGGAGCGGGTCCCACACCGGCGCGAACGGCGGCGCATAGACCAGGTCCAGGCTCTGCAGATCGGCCACCGACAGGTGCGAGACCAGCGCCGCCGCGAGCACGTTGCTGCGCAGCGCGGCGCCCTCGGCGCCGACCACCTCGCCGCCGAGCAGCAGGCCGCTCGGCCCGTCGGCGACCAGCGTCACCTGCACCGGCGTCCCGCCCGGGTAGCCGTGGCCGCGCGAACGCTGGCGGACGGTGACCGACACCGGCTCGAACCCCTCGGCGCGCGCCGTTGCCTCCGAGATCCCCGAGCGCGCGACCTGGAGGCCGAAGACCACGAACCCCGCGGTGCCGACGATGCCGCGGAACGTCTGCTTGGCGCCGACCGCGTTGGCGCCGGCGACCCGGCCCTGCTTGTTGGCGGTGGTGCCGAGCGGGATCCAGGCGTTCTTGCGCAGCACGCGGTGGTAGGCCTCGGCGCAGTCGCCGGCGGACCACACCTTGTCGTGCGAGGTCTGCTGGCCGAGGCTGACCCAGATCGCGCCGGAGTCGCCGATCCGCAGCCCGGCCTCGGCCGCCAGCGACACGTTGGGGCGGATGCCGACCGACGCCAGCACCAGGTCGGCCTTGAACCTGGCGTCCTCGGTCACGACCGCGGCGACGCGCCCGTCGGGACCCGCCTTGGCCTCCTTGACCGCGACCCCGGTGCGGACCGCGACGCCGTTCCTCTCGAGCTCCTCGCCGACCGCGGCCACCGTGTCGGCGCTCCAGCCGGGCAGGATCTGCGGCAGCTTCTCGAGCACCGTCACCTTGAGCCCGCGCGCGGTCAGCACGTGCGCCATCTCCATGCCGATGTAGCCGGCGCCGATGATCACGGCCCGCTTGGGCTCGGCCTCGAGCAGCCGCTTGACCGCCTGGCCGTCGACCAGCTCGCGAAGCACGAACACGCCGGGCAGGTCCATTCCCGGGAGCGGCAGGCGCACCGCGCGCGCGCCGGTGGCCAGGACCAGGGCGTCGAACGCCATCGCCGCCTCGGACCCTTCGGGCAGGTTGCGAACCGTGACCGTGCCGCCGTCGGGGTCGATCGCGGTGACCTCGTGGCGCAGCCTGAGGTCGATGCCCCGCTCCTCGCGCGCGCGCTCCGGGGTCAGCACGACCAGGTCGTCCATCGTGCGTGCGGGGTCCTCGATGTTGTACGGCATGCCGCAGGCGCCGTAGGAGATGTACGGGCCCCGCTCGAGCACCGTGACCTCGGCCGCCGGGTCGCGCCTGCGGGCCTGGCTGGCGGCGCTCATGCCGGCCGCCACGCCGCCCACGACCACCACCTTGCGGGCGCTGCTCATGGGGCCGTCCGCCGCCGCGCGCGGCCCGTCCCGGCCGCCGGCGGAGCTTGCCCGCGCATGATGTGCGCGGCGCCCGTTGCCCGCGGCAATCGTCCTGATGAAGGCATCCCGCACCTCCTCACAGGTCGGTCCTTCTCATCTTAGCATCGAGAGACGACAACCCGACGGGGCCGCTGCGGAGTGCTATCCTCGACGCTGCGGGCCGCCCACACCGCCGGCGTCAGGGGGGCGCCGGCGGCCGGCAGCGGCCCGTGCTAGGAGGTCCTCATGACCCGCAGTCGGAGTCTCGGACGCGTCCTGCTCGGCCTCTCCTGCCTGGCGCTTCTCCTCGGTCTTGCCGCGTGCGAGGACACCACGCCGACGCCTGAGGAGCGGCAGGAGGTCACCAAGGCCGTCAACGTCTACCTGCAGCACCTGGCCGACGCCTACACCAACATGGACGCCACCCGCCTCAAGGGCGTCGCCAGCCCGAACGAGATCCTCTCGGTCCAGGGCGTGCTGCAGAAGCTGGCCGCCTCCGGCGACCGCGTCGAAGCCACCCTGCTGCACTCGGAGGTCGAGAAGATGGACGTCTTCCGGGTCGTCAACGCCACCGTCAAGCTGCTCGAGGTGTGGGACGTGCGCCGGCTCGACGCCTACACCGGCAAGGAGAAGGGGCGCAATCCGGGCACCGTGCAGCACTCGGTCATCCAGCTGCGCAAGATCGACGGCAAGTGGATCGTGACCGGGCGGCGGGTGCTCGAGACCCAGGGCGGCAGCCAGTGGAAGGTCCACACGCCGACGTCCGAGGCGGGGGAGCAGGCCGCGCCCACCCCGGCGGCGGCTGCCGCACCCACGCCGGCCACGGGGGGCGAGTGAGGCGCCAGCCGGTCATCGTCATCGTCGGTCGGCCGAACGTCGGAAAGTCCACCCTGTTCAACCGCCTGACCGGCAGCCGCAAGGCGCTGGTCCACGACCTCCCCGGCGTCACCCGTGACCGGATCGTCGGTGAGGCGCGGGTGCCGGGGCGGGGGCGGGCGACGGTCGTCGACACCGGCGGCCTGCTGATGGAGGACGAGGACCACTTCATTCCCCTGATCCGGGCCCAGGCCGAGGTCGCGCTCAAGGGCGCGGACGCGGTCATCTTCCTGGTTGACGGCGCTTCCGGACCGATCCCGGAGGACGAGGAGCTGGCCCGCTACCTGCGGGCGCTCGGCGTGCCGGTGGTGGTGGTCGCCAACAAGGCCGACCGCAGGGAGGTCGACCTCGCCGCCTTCGAGTTCCACCGGCTGGGGCTCGGCGAGCCGGTGGCGGTCTCGGCCGAGCACGGGACCGGCATCTCGGAGCTGTGGGAGGCGCTGGAGCCGCTGCTCGGCGCCGCCGAGGAGGAGGACGAGGAGAGCGAGGCCGAGGGGTCGGAGGTCCGGGTCGCCATCGTCGGCCGCCCCAACGTCGGCAAGTCGTCGCTTCTCAACCGCCTGATCGGCGAGCGGAGGATGCTGGTGAGCGAGCTCCCCGGCACCACCCGCGATGCGGTGGACGTCGTCGTCGAGCAGGACGGGGCCCGTTACCGGTTCGTCGACACCGCCGGCATCCGCCGCCGCGGCCGCACCGACCGCGGCCCCGAGGTGCTGTCGGTGGTGATGGCGCGCCGCGCCATCGAGCGCGCCGACGTCTGCCTGGTGCTGGTCGACGCCGCCGAGGGGGTCACCAAGCAGGACGCGCACGTCGCCGGCCACGCCTGGGAAGCGGGGAGAAGTGTGATCCTCGTCATCAACAAGTGGGACCTGGCCGACGACCGGGTGGAGTGGCGGCAGCGGATCGAGGACGAGGCCGCGCGCCACCTCAAGTTCATCCGTCACGCGCCGGTACTGTTCCTGTCGGCCGCCACCGGGCTCGGCCTCGACCGCCTGCTGCCGGCGATCGCGAAGATCGGCGAAGCGTACCGGAAGCAGGCTTCTACCAGCGAGGTCAACGCGCTGCTGCGGGCGGCGTGGACGGCGAGCCCGCCGCCGTCGGGCGGCCGCCGCGAGGCGAAGCTCTTCTACGCCACCCAGGTCGGCAGCGGCCCGCCGCGCTTCGTCCTCTTCACCAACCTCAACCAGCCGGTCCATTTCTCGTACCTCCGTCACCTGGAGAACGTGCTGCGCGAGAGCTTCGGTTTGGCAGGCGTACCGATCAAGGTTATGATCAGGGGGCGAAAAGACTGAGGAACCGACATGGTTTTTTTCAACTATGCGTTGCGCAAGCTGAACGCCAAGATCGTCTACTACGGTCCGGGGCTGTGCGGGAAGACCAGTAACCTGCAGTGGATCCACGACCACTTCGAGGGCGGGCACCGCGGCAAGATGATCTCGCTCGCCACCGAGGGCGACCGGACCATCTTCTTCGACCTGCTGCCGCTCGAGATCGGCAAGATCCGCGGCATGGAGGTCACGCTGCAGCTGTACACGGTTCCCGGCCAGGTGCACTACAACTCGACCCGCCAGCTGGTGCTCAAGAGCGCCGACGGCGTGGTGTTCGTGGCCGACTCGCAGCGGGCGATGCTGCAGTCGAACGTCGAGTCGTGGACCAACCTCAAGGAGAACCTGGTCCTGCAGGGGCTGGAGCTCGAAGGGTTCCCGCACGTCCTGCAGTTCAACAAGCGCGACCTCAGGGACCTGGTGACGGTCGAGGAGATGGACGAGGCGCTCAACGAGTACGACTCGCCGATCTTCGAGTCGGTGGCGACCCAGGGCATCGGCGTCCAGGAGACGCTGGAGGGGATCGTCAAGCTGGTCATGCGCAACCTGCGCGAGCGCTACGAGGCGGTCGCGGCACCGAAGAAGGAGGCTTCCGGCCGGGTACCGACGCCGACCTCCGGGCTCGTCGCTCCGTCTCCCATCCGCTCCGGGGCCCTCAGGCCGCCTGTCGCACCCGAGCAGACCGGCGCGCCGAGCCGGGCCGTGGCGCCGCCGGAGCCCGGCCCACCGATCGAGACCGGGGGCAGCGGGGACCGGGAGGCGATCACCCACCCGACCCTGGAGAACACCAGCCACGGGACCTCCGTCCCGGCCTCCACGACCCTGCCGCCGGTGGTCGGCGACGAGATCACGGCCGTGTTCGGGAGCAATGAAGAGGCCGAGGAGGCCAACCTCGCCACCACCCAGGCTATCGAGCACCTGGAGCGGCCGCCGGCTCGACCCGTCGCGCCGCCGCCGGAGCCTCCGGCCCCCGCCGAGCCGCCCGCGCCCGAGCCCCCGGCTGAGCCGGAGCCCCCTGCTCCGGTCGAGCCGGTGGTGTCCGAGCCGATGACGGTGGCGCCGGCCGCCGAGGAGATCTCCTTCGACGAGCCCGCGGCCGAGGAGGCGCCGACGTTCGAGCCGATCGCGGCCGAGCCCGAGCCGGCCCCGCCCGCGCACGAGGAGATCGAGTACGAGGGGCCCCTGGCCCAGGAGTTCGCGATCGGCAGCGAGACGCGCGAAGAGGAGGCGGTGCGCGACGGCGCCCCCAGCGACTGGCCGCCGCAGCCGGAGGCCCCGGACATCGTCCTGCCGGAGCGCGTTGAGCCCCCCCAACGGCTCGAGATCGACGAGCTGCTGGGCTCGATGAGGCCGCCGGCAGCCGCGAAGCCCCCGGTCGTGGAGCCCGAGCCCCCCGCGGCCGTTGAGCCGCCCGCGGCCGAGCCCCAGGTGGCGGCCCCCGAGCAGCAGCCGACCTTCGAGCCCGCCGCGAGCGTGGAACCCCCCGCGGCCGTTGAGCCGGAGCCGGCGGCCCCGGAGCCCGCGCCGCCCGCGCCGGCGGAGCACTGGACCGAGTTGCCGCCGCCGGTCGCCGAGCCCGAGCCGTCCGCCGAGCCCCCC
>JAJDNH010000184.1 GCA_022340775.1 Acidobacteriota bacterium | reverse complement strand
CGGGCGGGTCGCCCGCGAGATATACGGTACTTCGGCCACAACGGTTTACTAAGCTCACTCGGTACAGTACAGCCGGATGTTCTGGAGTCGCTCCTCGAACTCTGCCACCTCGACCCGCCAGCCCTCCAGCAGAGGGTCCAGGTCCGCGTCGCCTTCGATGACGGCTCGTGCCGTGGGAGAGCCGGTGAGTAGATCGATGGCCGGGACCTCGGCCACGAACTCATAGGCCTCCCGACGCCACGCGAAGTGCCGTGGCTTCAGCTCGCGAACTAGTTGCAGGAGGACAACGCCGAAGGCGAGGGGGCGAAAGGCCACGCGATCCGTCACGTGCAGCTCGAGGCCGGAGCAGATCTTACCGGCGTGCTTCCCGAAAGCGGGCCGAAAGCGCGCGGGGCGGATGCCGATGCCGGGCGGCCGGAGGCTGCCGAGGCGTGCCGACAGCGAACTGCCATCCAGCCATGGCGCGCCGACGAGCTTGAACGGCTGCGTCGTGCCGCGTCCCTCGGAGAGGGTGGTCGCCTCAACCAAGCACAACCCGGGGTAGAGGAACGCGGTTTCCAGGGTCGGCATGTTGGGGCTCGGTGCCACCCACGCCAAGCCGGCGGCATCGAGGTCCATCGAGCGACGCCATCCGCGGCAGGTGACGACGGTCAGCTCGAGCTCCGGATAGCGATCCTGCTGGAGCAGAAGTGCGAGCTCGCCGAGGGTCAGGCCGTGCCGGACCGGAACCGGAATCCGGCCCACGAACGACTCGAAGCCTGGCCGGACCAGACCCCCCTCGCGGTGTACTCCGCCGAGAGGGTTGGGGCGGTCGAGAACCACGCACTCGACGGCGGCCGCCTGGCAGCCGGCCATCACCGCATCCATCGTTGCGGCATAGGTGTAGTACCGGGTGCCGATGTCGGGGAGATCGACGACGACAACATCCAGCCGATCGAGGTCCTGAACGGTCGGCTCGAGAGTGGCTGGGTCCGACCCGTACAGCGAGCGAACCGGTGCGCCGGTCAGGGGGTCACGCTCGTCTGCAACCGGCTCCATGTCCTGCGCCACGCCGTCGAGGCCGTGCTCGGGGGCGAGGAGGCGCACCGGTGGCCCGCAGATGTTGGAAAGGGCCAGGCGGCCCGGCTCGAGCCCACTGGTCACCGCAGCATGGTTGGAGACCATCGCCCAGCGCCGACCCCGCACAAGCGAGGGGTCCTGCAGCAGCTGGTCGAGGCCGGTGGCGACACGGTTCACGGAACAATGGTAGTACGGAGGGAAGACCCAGCCTACCCGGGAAGACGGGAAACGGAAGACGGGAAACGCTCCCCCACCCATCCGGGAGGAGGATAGAAGTCAGAGGTGAGAAGGGAGATCCCCCACCCACCCGGAGAACCTCTCTGTAGCGCGCTTCAGAGCATGTGACGCTCAAACGGACGTGCCGTCCTTGAGGTCATTCCGAAGCGCCATGACGGGCGCTACCGGTTGGGGAATAACCTCAAGGGGGGCAGCCCTGTAGGAAAGCGAGCTCATGGCCGTGGCCAAGGGGGTCGAAGATGGGGGTGGCTGGCCTTACGGCCATCTCGCTTTTCAAAGGTCCACCGGCGCCGGAGGCGACGCGTAATCTCGGCCCTTGGCGATTGGAGAATCCGCTTCAGCGACGTGGGAGGCGGCTCGAGCAGGCTGCGGCGGTTGCCACGGAGTTGATCATCGGTACTCGCCGCCTCGCGACCGCCGGAGACGCGAGACGTGCGGTCGCTTTGCGACCGGACGGCCGCCGGAGCTTCACAGGAGGCATCGAGCCAAAGTCGGTGGCTTCACGTCTCGCTCGGTGTGACGTAGAATCCCCGCAACCGAGGAGGACGCGATGATCGGCAAGCCCAGCGAGAAGGAAGAAGAGTACTTCAAGCGGCAAGAGCTGGCGAAGCTCAGGAAGGCGCGGGTCGAGGCCGCCGTCCGTCTGGCGGAGGAGGAAAAGAAGCGCCTCAAGGAACTGCACTGGATGCGCTGTCCAAAGTGCGGCCTGGAGCTGCAGGAGGTGGAGTACCGTGGCGTGATGGTGGACACCTGCTTCGGTTGTGGCGGTACCTTCTTCGACCGGGGCGAGGTCGAGAAGGTCATCGAGGCCGACGAACGCGGGTTGCTGGTGAGGCTGGGCTCGTTCCTGTTTTCCGGGGAAGCGAAGCCCGACTGATGCGGCTCGGCCTGGTGTTCGGAGGTCGCTCGGGAGAGCACGACGTCAGCGTGGTCTCAGCACGATCGGTGGCGGCTGCGCTGGACCGGACACGGTTCGATGTCGTGCCCATGGCGATCGATCGTGCCGGCCGCTGGGCCGATGCGGAGACCGCCGAGTCGGTCCTTGCCGGCTCGGGGGATCGTACCGACGAGGTGCGGCGCTTCCAGGGATCGGCAGCCTTCGACCAGCGGTTGCTGGAGGGTGCGTTGGACGTGGTCTTCCCGGTCCTGCACGGGCCCTACGGTGAGGACGGGACGATCCAGGGTCTGTTCGAGATGCTCGACCTGCCGTACGTTGGCAGCGGGGTGGAGGCGTCGGCCCTGTGCATGGACAAGGCCATGGCCAAGAGGGTGATCGTCCAGGCCGGCCTGCCGACGCCGCCGTGGGTTGAGCTCACGGTGCTCCAGTGGGCCGAAGAGCGGGAGGAGGCCAGGGCCCGCTGTCTCGACCTCGGCCTACCGCTGTTCGTCAAGCCGGCGCGCCTGGGATCCTCGGTGGGAATCAGCAAGGTCAGCGAGCTCACGGCGCTGGAGGCGGCGGTCGCCAAGGCGTTGGAACTCGACGCCAAGGTGGTGGTGGAGCGAGGGATCACCGGCCGGGAGATCGAGGTCGCGGTTCTCGGCAACGAGCGGCCGCGCGCCGCTATACCGGGCGAGGTGGTCCCGGGTCACGACTTCTACGACTACGAGGACAAGTACGTCGACGATGCCTGCGAGCTGCTGGCCCCTGCACCACTGGAGTCGGGGCAAATGGAGAGGGCGCGCGAGCTGGCGGTGGCGGCCTTCTCCACTCTGGGGTGCGAGGGCATGGCGCGGGTCGATCTCTTCCTCGACTCGGCAAGCGGAGCGTTCCTGGTCAACGAGGTCAACACGATTCCGGGCTTCACGTCGATCTCGATGTACCCGCGGCTATGGGATGTCTCGGGGTTGCCGTACGGGCAGCTTCTCGAGCAGCTGGTGGATCTTGCGCTCGAACGCCATCACCGCCGGCACGGGGGCCGGCCCGGTGGTTGACGGTGCTTCCACCAGGGTCTATGTTCACCTTGTGAAGAATTTCGCATACTGCCTTGGGCAGCTTCTCCAGCTTTCGTTCAGCGGGACGGGAGCGCTTCTGAAGAGTGGAGGAAACAGATGAAGAAGATCACCCGTGAAGAGGCACTCGCGTACCACACGGGGAAACGCCACGGAAAGCTGGCAGTCGTAGCCACCAAACCGTGCCGAACCCAGCGCGATCTCTCGATCGCCTACACCCCGGGGGTGGCGGAGCCGTGCCTCGAGATCGAGAAGACCCCCGATCTCGTCTACGAGTACACCAACAAGGGCAACCTGGTAGCCGTGGTCTCGAACGGCACCGCGGTGCTCGGCCTCGGTGACATCGGTGCCGCAGCCGGCAAGCCGGTGATGGAGGGCAAGGGCGTCCTTTTCAAGCGCTTCGCCGACATCGACGTGTTCGACATCGAGGTCGACACCCACGAAGCGAAGGAAGTCGTCCGCTTCTGTCAGCTTCTCGAGCCAACCGTCGGCGGGATCAACCTCGAGGACATCAAGGCGCCCGAGTGCTTCGAGATCGAGGAGGAGCTGAAGCGGACGACCGGGATCCCGGTGTTTCACGACGACCAGCACGGCACCGCGATCATCTCCGGGGCCGCGCTCCTGAACGCGCTCGAGGTTGCCGGCAAGAGGATCGAGGATGTCAAGGTCGTGTTCTCCGGTGCCGGCGCCGCCGGTATCGCCTGCGCGGCGTTCTATGTGTCGCTCGGCGTCAAGCGCGAGAACCTGATGCTTGTCGACTCGAAGGGCGTCATCTACAAGGGTCGTACGGAGGGGATGAACGAGTACAAGGAGAGGTTCGCCGTCGACACCGACGCGCGGACGCTGGCCGACGCGATGCGCGGCGCGGACGTTTTCGCAGGTGTGTCGGTCAAGGGTGTCGTCACGCAGGAGATGGTGAAGACGATGGCCGAGACCCCGATCATCTTCGCCATGGCCAACCCAGACCCGGAGATCACGCCCGAGGACGCGCTGGCGGTGCGACCCGACGTGATCATGGCCACCGGTCGCTCGGACTATCCCAACCAGGTCAACAACGTGCTGGGCTTCCCGTTCATCTTCCGCGGGGCGCTGGACGTCGGGTCGAGCGAGATCAACGAGGAGATGAAGCTGGCTGCGGCCCACGCCCTTGCCAACCTCGCAAAGGAGGACGTTCCGGACTCGGTGGCGCGCGCCTACGGCGTTGGCTCGTTCAAGTTCGGACGTGACTACCTGATTCCGAAGCCGTTCGACTACCGGGTCCTGCTGTGGGAGGCGCCGGCGGTGGCGGAGGCGGCGATCCGTACCGGGGTGGCGCGCAAGCCGTACTCGTCCAAGGAGGACTACGTGCGCGAGCTCGAGACCAGGCTGTCGCGCACGCGCGAGGTGATGCACGGGGTGTTCGACAGAGCCAAGTCGGCGCCGAAGCGGATCGTCTTTCCAGAGGGGGAGGCGGTGAAGATCGTGCGCGCGGCCAAGATCCTGGTCGAGGAGGGGATCTGCAAGCCGGTTCTGCTCGGTGACCACGCCACCATCGAGAAGATGCTGGAGGAGCACGAGGTGCCGGACTACGCGATCGAGGTCATTGATCCCGCGCAGGATCCGAAGCGGTTGGCCTATGCCGAGGAGCTGCACGAGATGCGCTGGCGGCGGGGAGTGACCTTGTCCGACAGCCAGAAGCTGCTGCTGCAACCCATCTACTTCGGAAACATGATGGTTCGCCAGGGAGATGCCGATGGGCTCATCGCTGGCCTCACGATGTACTACCCCGACACCATCCGTCCCGCTCTCCAGGTCCACCACACGGCGAAGGGAGTGAGCCGAGTCGCCGGCGTCTACCTCCTGCTGTACGAGGACCGGATGGTCTTTATCGCCGACACAACGGTGAACGAGGATCCGAACGCCGAGGAGCTGGCGGAGATCGCCTACATGGCGGCCCACCTGGCTCGCGACTACTTTGGTGTCAAGCCGAAGGTGGCGATGCTCAGTTACTCGAACTTCGGCTCCAACCTGACCCCGGCAGCCCTCAAGGTGCGCCACGCGGTGGAGATCGCCCGCCAGCGGTGGCCGGAGATCACGTTCGAGGGTGAGATGCAGGCCGACACCGCGGTTGAGCCGACGATCGCGGCCGAGTCCTACCCGTTCTCGCAGATCCAGGGTGACGCCAACGTCCTGGTTTGCCCCGATCTCGAGTCGGCGAACATTGCCTACAAGCTGCTCTGGCGGATGGGGAAGACGGAGGCGATCGGGCCGATCCTGACCGGTATCGGCGCCGCGGTGCACGTCCTCCAGCGCGGAGTCGAGGTCAACGACATCGTCAACATGGCCGCGATCTGCGTGCTCAAGGCGCAGCGGGCCGGTTGACTAGGACGACACCTGGCAGCGGACGCGGGGCGGGGAGTGATCCCCGCCCCTGTCTGTTCCGGTTTCCCGGTTGCCTTCCCGTGTACAATAGAACGAGTCTCATGTGAGGTTGTGGGCCGGCGCATTCCGAGCCGACAGGGCCGACGCTGACGCCGTACCGCCCACGGCAGAGGGGAGCAGCTATGGAGCACTTGTTGAAGGCGATCCTGGACTTCAAGGGCTCGGCCGTTCATACCATTGCGCCCGAGACCACCGTCCTCGACGCAGTGGGCCGAATGAATGAGAAGGGCGTAGGCGCCTTGCTGGTAACCGATGGCGACCAGCCGGTGGGGATGTTCACCGAGCGGGACGTGCTGAGGAGGGTCGTCGACGTCCGTCGCGATCCGTCCTCGACCAAGGTGGCCGAGGTCATGTCGCGCGAGCTCGTTGTGGTCCACCCGGAGGTTACGGTCGAGGAGGCGATGGCGATCATGACCGAGCGGCGCTGCCGTCATCTGCCCGTCATCGAGGGCGATGACATCGTGGGGATGGTGTCGATCGGCGATCTGTCGCGCTGGATGTCGCGTCGGCAGGCCAACCACATCAACGACCTCATGAGCTACATCACGGGCAAGTACCCGGGATAGCTCGGATCGCTTCGCTCCCGGCTACGGGATGCGGTAGGATACGACCAGTCACAGCTTTCAGGGAGGGTCAAGGAATGGAGAAGAAGCTCAGAGTGGTGGCGTGTTGGATCGCGATCGCGGCGGCGCTCGTCGCGGTACCGGTGGTGGCGCAGGAGGCCACCGGAGGCCTGCGCTACTCCATCACGGTGTCGAAGTTCGAGAACAGGGCCGGCTGGCATGGCCGGTGGGACATCGGTGATGCGTGGGGCACGGTCCTCACCGACATGCTCAACCAGACCGGGAAGTTCATCGTTCTCGGCGAGAAGGACATGCGCTCGGAGGCGCTGGAAGAGCAGGACTTCGCAGCCTCAGGTCGCACCGCCGGCGGCAACAAGGCGCCGGTCACCGGCCAGATGACGCCCGCACAGCTCCTGGTCAAGGGCGCGATCACTCACGTCCAGGACGACACCGGCGGTGGTGGCGGCGGCATCCGGATCAAGGGCTTCCGGATTGGCGGCAAGGGCGGCAAGGGTGAAATCAATGCCACCATCTACGTCGTGGACTCCACAACCGGCCAGGTGCTTGCCTCCAAGAGCGTCGTCGGCACCTCGACGCGCAAGGGCGCGAACATTGGCTACAGCACCGGCGGCTGGGGTGCGGCTTTCGGCGGTCACAAGAACGACAACGTCGGCAAGGCCGTCGAGGCGGCGTGCGCCGAGGCGGTGGACTTCATCGTTGCACAGCTGCCCAATATCCCGTGGACCGGCAGCGTGGTGCTGGTCAAGGGCGACAGGGTGTTCATCAACCGTGGCACCCGGGAGGGCGTCCAGCCGGGCCAGCAGTTCGTGATCGGCAACGCCCAGGTCATCCGCGATCCCGACACCGGCGAGGTGCTGGACCAAGAGATGACCCAAGTCGCCACCATTCAGGCCGATACCGTCAAGGAGAAGCTCTCCATCTGCTCGGTTGTCAGCGGCGACGCCAACAAGATCGAGAAGGGGATGACGGTCAGCGCGAAGTAGCCCCATTCGTTTCTAGCGCGAGAGAACAGAAGCAATACTGCGGCCGGCGTCTTGCCGGCCGCAGTCTTCCAACACTGGGTGCTCACCGCTCAGGCAGATCCGCGGCCTGCGGCCGCACCCCTCGGGGACCGTCAGTCCGGCCTCGAGGCGAGCCTCGGTCCGTCCTGCCGGCCCCGAGGGGCCGCTCCACTCGGATCTGCCTGCTCCTCCGTTCGAGAGGGTGATGAGCCCCTCTCCCTCTTGATAGAAGAGGGATCGCGCAGGAGGGCCCTCCCGCACCCCGCCCCTGCGCTCGCTTGGTCCTCGCGACCCCCAGGTCAGCGACTCCTTGCTCGCTGGCGGCGAGGCGCGAGGAGAACGCCCTGCGCGATCCTGCTTGGATAGGCGTCGCGTGATCGCATGTCCCGTGCGGGCGTTGCCCGCAGCCTGCTGCGCGGGCCGGCGGGGCGGGAACGGACCGGTGCGTCGGCTCGCGGCTGCACCCGTCGCAGACATTGGAAGAACCGTGCTCGGAGGCTTACCCTCGTCCGATCTCGGGCCAAGCCTCCTGCGCCCGGTTCCACCGGCGCCCACGGCGGGATGGCCGCTCGCCTCCTTCCGCTCCCTCGCCGCCCCACCGCGGGACTATTCCTGGGGACAGGGCGCTACACAGGCAGGTCCGCGGCCGCTGGCCGGACCTCTTCTATCGTGGATTACAGCCGAACGGGCCTCTCCGGCCGGGCCTCCAGCTACCCGCCGCAAGAGACAATCTCGGCCGCCGGCCACTCACTCCTGAGTCGTCGGCGTGCCTTCTTCGCGTCCTTTTTGGAGCCGAACGGTCCCACGCGGACCCGCTGCGTGCCGCTGGGTCCTCCCATCATCACCGCCGTTTCCCCCGCCTCGCGCAGGCGGTTACGGCTGCGACGGGCGTTGTCCGGGTCCGAGAAGGAGCCGACCTGGACCCACCAGCAGGCACCCTCGGAGGCCTTCGGTGCTAGCGGTGGCGGCGTAGGAGCCGGCTCCTGCTCGGCGGAGGTGCCGAGCACCTTGAGCTTGACCGGCGCCACCCCGTCGATATCGAGGTGGATCTTCTTGGCGGCGGCGTAGCTGAGGTCGATGATTCGGCCCTTGACGAAGGGCCCGCGGTCGTTGATGCGGACGGTCACGGCTGCGCCGGTGTCGCGCCGCGTCACCCGGACCCGGGTGCCGAACGGCAGGGTGCGGTGCGCTGCCGTCAGCTCGTGCATGTTGTAGATCTCGCCCGATGCCGTGCGTCGTCCGTGGTACGGGTTGCCGTACCACGACGCGAGCCCCTTCTCGGTCGCTCCGGGCACAACCGTGACCGGCGCAGGGCCGCGATGGGCGCACCCGAGAGATAGCAGCACGAGGACGAGCACCGACCAACGTGTGAGGCAACCTCGAACGTCGACTTCTCCGGCTCCGACTCGCCCCGGAGATTCCACGATCACACCTCGAGGTCCTCGGCCTCCGGCAGAGCTCCGGCGTCCTCGAGGATCGGGCGCACCTGGCTGGCGAGAAAGGCCCGGGTCTGTTCTGGCGCACGGCCGACGAAGCGCGCCGGATCGAGGAGCGCGGCGAGCTCGGCGCCGCTGAGAGGAACCTCGGAGTCTTCCGCGACGAGGTCGAGGAACGGGTTCGCTTCGCCTTCGACGAGAGTTCGCTGCGCTGCGGTACGGCCGTGGAGGCGCAGCCGTTCGTGCACCGTCTGGCGGTCGCCGCCCCGCCGCACGGCCTCCATCAGGATCGCCTCCGAGGCCAGGAACGGCAGCTCCTCCATCAGGTTGCGTCGCACCATGGCGGGGAAGACGACCAGCCCCGCGGCCACGTTGTGGACGATTCTGAGGATGGCGTCCGCGGTCAGGAACGCTTCCGGCAGAGCCATCCGCCGGTTGGCGGAGTCGTCGAGGGTGCGCTCGAGCCACTGGGCGGCTGCAGTGTGTGCGGGGTTGGCAGCCATCGTGATGAGCCAGCGGGCGAGCGCGGTCACGCGCTCAGAGCGCATCGGGTTGGCCTTGTAGGGCATGGCGGACGAACCGACCTGACCCTCAGCCATCGGCTCCCGCACTTCCTTGAGGCGTGCCAGCAGGCGTAGGTCGGTGGCCAGCTTGGCCGCCGACTGGGCGATCCCGGACAGCGCGTCGAGCACGAACGCGTCCACCTTGCGGGGGTAGGTCTGGCCGGTGACCCCATAAGTGGCGGAGAAACCGAGCTTGGCCGCAACCCGCCGGTCGAGATCCTCGACACGATCATGATCGCCGTCGAACAGCTCGAGGAAGGTCGCCTGAGTGCCGGTTGTGCCCTTCGCACCGCGCAGCCGCAGTCGCCTGGACTCGAAGCGCAGCCGCTCGAGGTCGAGCAGCAGGTCCTGGAGCCACAGGCAGGCGCGCTTGCCGACGGTTGTCGGCTGCGCCGGCTGCAGGTGGGTGTGGCCGAGGGTGGGCTCGTCGGCCCAGCGCTCGGCGAATGAGGCGACTGATGAGATGACGCCGAGCAGACGGCGCTCGATCAGGCCGAGGGCGTCACGCATGATGAGCAGGTCCGCGTTGTCGCCCACGAAAGCCGATGTCGCCCCGAGGTGAAGAAACGGCCGTGCCGCCGGCGCGCGATCCGCGAACGCGTGCAGATGCGCCATGACGTCGTGTCGGGTTCTGCGCTCGTGCTCGCGGACCCGTTCCAGGTCCTCCTCCGACACCTCGAGGTGGGCTCGCATCTGCTCAACGGCCGTTGCCGGAATGTCGAGGCCGAGCTCGCTCTCAGCCTCGGCCAGTGCGAGCCAGATCCGCCGCCAGGTGGTGTATCGGTGGCGCGGTGAGAACAGCCGCAGCATCTGTGGCGAAGCGTAGCGCCCTGCCAGCGGATGATCGAAGCCGTCGATGGACCCCATGGCCTCCTCCGTGTGGGCAGTATAAGCAATTCACTGCGCGAATTGCTCCGGAGCGCGCGACTGTCGGGTTCCTCGGGTGGGAGGGGGTCGTTTTCCGCTTCCCGTCTCTCGTCTTTCCGGGTGGGTGGGGGACTCCGTCACTTCATCACTCCGTCACTCCGTCACCGGGCGGGCTGGGGAACGTAGTCACCTAATTAATCAATGACTTAATTACTTAGTCGCTCTTCTGCAGCCGTTGTCGCCAGCGGCCCGCCTGCCGGAAGACCGTGTACCACACGAACCCTTGCAGGCCCAGGCCGAGGGCGACCAGCCAGGGGGGGCCGGCAAGCCAGCGCGAGTGCTGGAGGGTGGGCGGCACGCCGAGGGTCGCGCTGGAGATCACCACCGCCAGCACCGCCAGCGTCGCGATGAGCGCGAGGCCGGCGCCGAGGCGCAGTGCGACTACCACCCGCAGCAGCAACGGCCGCAGCGAGATCGAGGGTCCCTTCGTCACCGGCCCTCCACGGCGTCCTCCAGCCTGAGCTGTCGCCAGCGGTCGTGGTACCACAGCCACTGCTCCGGACGCTCGCGGATGATGTCTTCGGTGATGCGGGTGAGGCGGGCCGTGAGCGTCACCTCCTCGCGCTCCTCCGCGGGCAGCTCGCTCGCCACGAGCGGCGGGTCGAAGCGGACCGTGTAGCGACCCGGTCCTTCCCACAGCCCCCAGATGGGGACCACCGGTGCGCCGGTGCGGACGGCGAGGCGCGCCAGGGCCGGGTGCGTCCAGGCCGGGTGCCCGAAGAAGGGAACCAGCACGCCCTCGTCTTCGAGCGTGCGCTGGTCAATCAGGATCCCGACCGCGCCGCCGCGGCGCAGCTGCTTCAGCATGTCGCGCGTGATGCGTTCCTTGCCCAGGGCGCTGTTGCCGAACAGGCCGCGCAGTCGCTCCAGCTCGGCCTCCAGGAGGGGGTTGTCGAGCGGGCGGTTGACGACCGCGAACCCGGCCTCGATCAACAGGCCGGCTGTGAGAGCGGCGATCTCCCAGGAGCCGATGTGGGCGGACAGCAGGAAGATCCCTCGTCTGTGCGCGAGACCAGCCTCGAGGTTTTCCCGACCCACGACCTCGACCTGGGCCAGCAGCTCGCTCGGTTGCATCCTCTGCAGGCGGAGTGCGTCCAGCGTCACCCGTCCAAAATGACGCGACACGCCGCGTGCACGACGCCGGATCTCCGGACGCGAGAGCTCGGGGAAGGCGAGCCGCAGGTTGAAGAGCAGGATCTCGCGTCGGCGCCGGCCGGTGATTCGGTAGAAGTCGCCGATGAGGGCGCCGAGGCGAGCGTTGAGGCGGGGTCCTGTACGGTGGGCGAGGGCGCGCGCGAGCACGTACGCGGTATACTCGAGGCGGTTCCGGAGGGCTGAGCGGCGCCTGCTCATCCGGTGAGCCCCGGGACGATCCGCCACAAGGGATCCCAGCTCTCTCCGACCGGCTGAACGGACGCCTCCACCACCCAGGCCGGCATGTCGGCGGGGAGCTTGACCGCGTCCTTGGCCGTGGTGACGAGTGTTGCATTGAGGCGCCGGGCCTGGTCGACGAGGGTGGCCAGCTCGGCCCGGGCGTACAGGTGATGATCGGGGAACCAGCGCCGGGAAACGACACGGGCGCCGCACCGCTCGAGCAGCCGCTCGAACCCCTGTGGCCGTCCCAGGCCGGCGAAGGCCAGCACCTGCCTGCCCTCGATGGTCGCGAGCGGGCGCGGACCGCCGGGGGTGCGCAACCTGCTTGCCGCCAGCCCGGCCCCGAGAACCGGCAGGCTTGGGGCCAGCCGATGCAACCGCTCCCTGATCTCCTCGAAGACGCCGTCGTGGTCGGCCTCGAGCTTGCTGACAATCACTGCCGAGGCTCGCCGCACGGCAGTGACCGGCTCCCGCAGTCGTCCGATCGGGGGCAGGTGACCGCCTCCCCATGGGTCGCCGGCGTCGAGGAGGACGATGTCGAGATCTCGAGCCACCGCGAGGTGCTGGAAGCCGTCATCCAGGATGAGCACGTCGGCGCCGTGACGAATCGCCTCCCGGCCTCCGCGGGCTCGATCCGCGTCGACCACGATCGGCACGCCCGGGAGGCGCTCGGCCATCTCCAGCGGCTCGTCGCCGGCGCGTTCGGCGGCAAAGCCCGTGTCGGGGCCGATCAGCACCAGTGGGGTTTTGTCGCGGCGGCCGTAGCCCCGTGTCAGCACCGCGGGCCGGCGCCCGCGTCGGGCCAGATCGCGCACCAGAGCCGTCACCGTCGGCGTTTTGCCGGTGCCGCCGAACGTGAGGTTCCCAACCGAGACGACCGGCGCCGGGAGCCGCTGCGAACGCAGAGTTCCCCGCCGGTAGGCGGCGCAGCGGACCCGCACCGCCGCCGCGTACAGTGGAGTCAACGGCGTCAGCAGCAGCTCCCACCGCATGTCAGCCGCCCACCTCGCCGGGGACCGTCCCGGGCAGGCCGAGGAGCTCGAGTAGAGCGGTTGCAGCCCGCGCCGTGGCGCCGCGGTTTCTCTCGACCACCGCGAGCCCGGAGGCTCCCCGTGCGGCAGCCTCGTCGGGCTCCGCCAGCCAGGTCGCGAGCACGCTGGCCAGCTCGCCGGCGTCGGCCGCGATCCGTGCCGCGCCGGCCTCTGTCATCTCCTGATAGACCTCCCGGAAGTTGAACACGTGGGGACCGCTGAGAACCGGGACTCCCCATACCGCCGCCTCGAGCGGATTGTGCCCTCCGGTCGGTGCCAACGAGCCGCCGATGAACGCCGCGCGGGCGAAGCTGAAGGAGCGCGCGAGCTCGCCGATCGTGTCAAGCAGCAGAACGTCGGGGCGCGTCGGACCCGCTGCGAGTGCGCTGCGGCGAGCGAAGGCGAGGCCGCGGTCGGAGAGGAGGCGGGCTACTGCTTCGAAACGCTCCGGGTGGCGTGGCGCGAGGATCAAGAACAGCTCGCTGGACCCGCCCAGCCGCTCGACCGCATCGAGCACCACACCTTCTTCGCCTTCCATCGACGATCCGGCAACCACGATCGGTCGACCGTCGGCCCAGCCTTTCAGATGCTGCGACCAGTCCAGAGCAGTCTCGTCACGGACTAGGTCGTACTTGATGTTGCCGCTGACCGTGATGCGGTCGGGGGCGATGCCCAGGCCGGCGAACCTGTCGGCGTCGGCCTCGGCCCGCGCCAGCACCATGGCAATGGGCTCGAGCAGGGGCTTGAGCAGGCCTCGGACCATCCGGTAGCGTTTGAAAGACCGTTCCGAGAGCCGCCCGTTGACAACTGCCGTGGGAACTCCTTGCTGCGCCGCCTGCCACATCAGCTCGGGCCACAGCTCGGTTTCGACCAGGACCAGGAAGCGTGGGCGCGAGTTCGCGAGCACGCGTCGAACGGCAGGGCCGAGATCGAGCGGGCAGGCATGGACCGGGAGTGTCAGCCCGAGGGTCTGGCGAGCCAGGCCGAGCCCGGTGGCGGTCGTGGCGGTGACCAACAGAGGAATCTCCGGCGCCCGCCTCCGCACCTCTGCCACCAGACGGCGCGCTACCTCGACCTCGCCCACCGAGACGGCCTGGATCCAAAGACCTCCCGGCTCGACGTCGGGCATATCGTGGCCGAGGCGGTTGCGTAGGGTGGGTCGGGCCTTACCGGTGGCGCGGTCCCTGACCCACAGCACCGGCGCCGCCGCCGCCAGGCCGCCGCGCAGGAGACCCCTGTACAACCACAGCGCCGCGCTTGCCATCGCGCACAGGATACCTTGGCGGATGAGAGGAGGTGAGAAAGCGAGGAGGTGAACGGGTGAGATGGGAGCGCTCGTCTCTCGATGCAGCACGTTGTTAAGTGACAGAGTCTCAGTAACTAAACGTTGCGAGTGCTACAATCACCGCTGAGCGCGCGAACCCGCGTTCTTCGGCGTGCAGTCGACTCCAGGAATGGGACGGGCAGAGCTCCCGCAGGCGGTAGCGGGCGGCTCGGAGAGCACGGGGCCTGACTTGGACCGGTCCACCGCGGATGGAGGGGGAGTTTGAGTCAGCAGGTGATCGGCATCATCGGGATGGGCCCGGTCGGCTCGATTCTCGGCGCGTATCTGGTGCGGGGCGGCTTCAAAGTCTACGGCGTCGACGTCGTTCCCGAACGTGCCGACCAGGTCAACCACGACGGTATCGTCATCCGTGGTGCGGTCCAGCTTCACGAGCGGCCCGAGAAGTGCTTCACGGACCTCGGTGAGCTGTCCGAGGTCGATGAGCTCTCCGCGGTCTTCATCTGCACCAAGGCGTGGGCGGTGGAGTCGTTGATGAAGCGGTTCGTGGAGATCGAGTGGCCCGAGACGATGCGGATCACGGCGTTCATGAACGGGATCGGACCGGAGGACATCATCGCCCGCTACGTGCCCGGCAACAGGGTGTGCCGGGGGGTCGTCAACTACGCCGGCAACCAGAGCAAGGACGGTTGGACGACCATGAACTGGTTCCACCCGCCGAACCTCCTCGGACCGGCGACCGACCGTATCACCGTGTGGTCACAGCAGATGGGTGCCATCCTCACCGAGGTCGACCTGACCACGGTCGCGGTCGGTCATCACGAGATGAAGAAAGCCGCGTTCTTCAAGGCCATCCTCAACTCGGCGCTGAACGCGCTGTGCGCCGCCCACGGGTTGACCATGGATGAGGCGATGCGGCTCAAGCACACACGACGCACGGCCCGGGCGCTCCTGCGGGAGGGCCTGATCGTGGCCGCGTTGGTCGGGTACAACTACGGCGAGGATGCGCTCGACCAGTGCCTGACGTACCTCGAGGCGGGCGGCGGTCACTACCCTTCGATGTGGTTCGACCTCAGAAACCGCCGACCCACCGAGATCGAGTTCATCAACGGCAAGATCGTGAAGATCGGCCGCATGTTCAAGACCGTTGACGTCGATCTGAACCAGTACTTCACGAGTGCCATCATTACCCAGGAGATCAAGAACGGGACTCGCGACGAGGATGACATTCCGGAGTACCTGATCGACTCCTGACCTTGTCCGGAACGTCTTCAGGCGCTGCGCCAGAAGTCCGGACGAGAGAGCTCGAGGGGGATGCAGCGATGATCGATGTTGTCCGCAACGACAGGGTCGCCCGCCTGGCCATCAACGCCCCTCCCGTCAACGTGCTCGACAGGGCCGTGCTCGATGAGCTGACGGGCCGGCTGCGGGAGCTCGGGGAGCAGGAGGATCTGGCGGCCGTCCTGATCGAGGGCGCCGGCCGCTGCTTCTCGGCCGGCGCATCCGTGGCCGAGCACCAGCCGGAGCAAGCACCGGAGATGGTAG
>JAJDNH010000179.1 GCA_022340775.1 Acidobacteriota bacterium | reverse complement strand
TGGGGCGTGCCATGCTTCGATGGTTTTCCTGGAGCGCGCTCACAGGGTCGACCCGTTGGGGGAAAACCTCGAGCTTGGCAACCCGCGGGAAGCGCGTTGGCCCATGTGGCCTCGGCTGCGAGGGAGGCGCCTCGTTGCCTGCCGCACCGGGCCCGAGATCCGTGTCGGCTACCCGCTCGGCGGTTCGCCGAGGGGCCTGAGATCGATGCCGAGGTCCGTCCGCAGGTACGTCAGCACGGTGTCGCGCCCGGCGACCAGGTCCTCGGGCCTCGGGTCGACGCGGTAGTCGGGCTCGATGCCCCAGTCGGGGAAGAGCTCGCCGACGCCCGCCCTGAATGGCAAGGTGGCAACCCTGAGCCGCAGACCGGTGTTGGGGAGCTCGATGATACGGCTCGCGTCGAAGCACAGTGCGCCGCCCCCGCTTCGTTGTCCCACGAAGGTCGCGCGGTCCCGCGCTGCCAGGTGGGCGAGAAAGTGCCCGGTGGTTGAGAAGCTACCGGGGCCGATGAGGACCACGAGCCTGCCCGTGAATCCCCGTGCGTGGGGCTCGATCTCCTTGTAGTAGCCCTCGTACCCCAGGGCCTGGTAGTAGGGGGGCTCGGGGTCGGCGAGGTAGACGAAGGGTTGAGAGAGAAGGTAGCCGAGCAGGTCGACCGAGACCGGCGGTGGACCGCCCCCGTTGCCCCGCACGTCGAGCACGAGGGTTGCCACGCCGCGCTCCGCCAGCTCGGAGAAGAAGGTTCGAAGTACCGCGGTGCCATCCGGGCGGTACTGGGGAAGGAAGGTGTACAGGCGGAGATAGGCGGTACCTCGAGTTGGGAAGATGGCAGTCTTCATGGGCGGTGGCCGCCGGTACGGGTCGAGCTCCGGGCTCTGCCGCCGAAACGAGTCCATCACCGCTCGCGACGGGCGGGCCCGAAGCTCGCACTCCATCTCGTCGCCGCTCCGTGGGTCGCGGTAGCGCACCGTGACGCGGGTCCTTCTGCTGACGAAGACCCAGTACCAGTAAGGGAACTGCGTCTCCGCGATGGCCGAACCGTAGGCGTTGTCCCGTCGATCCGACGGCAGGTCGGCCAGCAGGATCTTGAGGACCTCGCTCATGGGGCGGCCGTCGATCGCCAGCAGCTCGGCGCCTCGCGGTATCGGCACTCCGCGGGCATAGTGAGCGATGAGGTAGCAGCGCCCGTCGATGAAGCGCACGCCGAGGGGAAGGACCCGGCCGCTGGTCAAGGCTGCGTGAACACTGTCCAGGGGCGCCCTGAGCCCGGTGTGGCCGCAGCCGATGGCGGCCACCAGCGGCGCTGCGGCCCTGAGGAGGTCGGCGGCGCTCTGCCCGTCCCTGAGTGTCGCCTCGACGCGGGCGAAAGCGCGGTTCAGTTCCTCTGGACTCTGGTAGCGGTAGAGCGCCGGGTGGTGCTCCTCGAGGGCCGCCTTCAGGTAATGCAGATCATCCACGAGTTGCGCTCGTGGGCGGCCGCGCTCGAAGCCCAGGGCGAGGGCGGCACGGCCGTAGAGAGGGAACACCACCTCCTGGTAGGCGAGCCAGCCCACCGCCCCGATCACGGCGAACACCACGGCCCCACAGGCGACGTTGCGGAGGAACTCACGGGCCTCGCGACGGATGTCGCGGGGTGGCGGATAGGCCACGTCGCTGCGGGGATCGCCAGGGGTGGGCTGCGAAAAATGGTGCCAGTCACGCCATTCCGCCATTGTGGAGCAACCCTCCCTCACCGGGTAAACGCGCCAGCCGAGCTTTCCCAGCTCATGAGTCGAGGTCTCGGCACTGGTGTCATCCCCTGGTCAGTGTTGAGCTCGCTGAGCTTTCGATCGAGACCATCATACGCGTCCGCACGCTCCAACCCGGCCCGGCGTCTCGAGGTGAGGTCGTGGGCGGCAGCCCAGCAAGAGGGTCAGGAGTGTCTGGCCAGTTATCGACCCACAACAATGGCGGAATGGCGTGACTGGCAGCGTTTTCCGTTTTCTCTTTGCGGGCGGCGGAGCCGCCCGTTATGATGGCTTTCGCACGAGGCCGCCCGAGTGCGAAACCAGGTGAGGTGACCATGGCACCGATCGAAGGCAGCAGTCTCCGTCAGGCAGTTCAGTTCGCGATCACCACCGAGCAGATCGGCGCGGAAGCCTACCGCCGGTTCGCCCGCAAGCTCGGGGACCAACCCGAGGTCGCACAGGTCTTCGCCCAGCTCGCCGAGGACGAGGAGCGGCACGAGGCCGAGTTTCGCGCGATCATGGAGTCGGTTCCGGATCACGACGCCGTCCCGGGCTACGCCGAGAAGTACGGCTACCTGAAGGCGATGTCGATCTCCGAGTTCTTCTCCCCACGCGCCGGCTTGACCCGTGACGCCGAGGACATCACGACCCGCGAGGACGCGCTGTTTCGCGGCATCGAGCTCGAGAAGGCAAGCATCGCCTACTACCAGGCCCTGCGCGAGGTGCTCGGCGCCTCCGAAGCCCTCGACGCCATCCTTGCGGCCGAACGCCAGCACCTGCTGAAGCTGGCGGGCATGCTCGATCAGGCCGACTGAGCCACGAGGGAAAGCCTGCGAGCCGCGACGCCACACGCCCTGCTGCGGTTTGCACTCGCCAGGCTCCCGGCACGCACCTGCGGTGCTCGACCGCAGTAGTACAATGGCTCAGCCAATGGAGTCCCCTTTCTCTGAGGATGAAACTCTAGAGGGGGTCGGTGGTTACGAACCCCCGTCCGTCCACCCCGACCCGCCCCGACCGGACATCGCCGGGTACCGCATTCTCCGGCAGCTCGGGTCGGGCGGCATGGGGATCGTGTTCGAGGCCGAGCAGCTCGAGCCGGTGCGGCGACGCGTCGCGCTCAAGGTCGTCAAGTGGGGGATGGACACCCACGAGGTCATCGCCCGCTTCGAGTCGGAGCGCCAGGCCCTGGCGCTCATGGACCATCCTTCGATTGCGCGAGTCTACGGCGCCGGCTCGACAGAGCGGGGGCGGCCCTACTTCGCCATGGAGCTGGTCGCGGGGATCCCGATCACCGAATACTGCGACAAGCATCGCTACCGGATACGGGAGCGGCTCGAGCTGTTGAGCAAGGTCTGCGACGGCGTACAGCACGCGCATCAGAAGAGCATCATCCACCGCGACCTGAAGCCCTCGAACATCCTGGTGACCGTCCAGGACGACAAGCCGCTGCCGAAGATCATCGACTTCGGCGTCGCCAAGGCGACCGCTCAGCACCTGACCGAGCGCACGGTCTTCACCGAGCACGGACAGCTCATCGGCACGCCGGAGTACATGAGCCCGGAGCAGGCCGAGATGACCGGCCTGGACGTCGACACGCGAACCGACATCTACTCGCTCGGCGTCATTCTCTACGAGCTGCTGACCGGAGTGCTGCCGTTCGATTCGCGGGAGCTGCGCAGCCTGGGGATCGTCGAGATCCAGCGCCGAATCCGAGAGTCGGAGCCAGCGAAACCGAGCACGCGGATCGGTTGGTTGGAACCGGAGGCGGCGGCCAAGGCGGCTACCGCCCGCGCCACCGACCCGTCGACGCTGGCCAGGCACCTGGCGGGCGACCTCGACTGGATCGTCATGAGGTGCTTGGACAAGGACCGCACCCGCCGCTACGCGACAGCTAACGCCCTGGCGCTCGAGCTCGGCCGGTATCTGGCCGACGAGCCGGTCCTGGCACGGCCTCCGAGCGCGGCCTACCGATGGAGCAAGTTCGTGCGCCGCAATCGCGCGGCCGTCACAGCGGGCGCGCTGATCGTCGCCGCCATGGTAATGGGTATCGTCGGCACCACCTGGGGGATGGTGCGGGCGCGCCGTGCGGCCGAGGCGGAAGCGGCCGCCAAGGAAGAGGCGCAGCAGGTGGCGACCTTCCAGAGCGAGCAGCTCGCCGGGATCGACGTACCGCTCATGGGCTCCCGCCTACACGACGACTTGGTGGAACGGTACGGCAGGCAGCTCGAGGCTCGGGGGGGGCTGAGCGACAGCGAGCGAACGGCGGCTCTCGAGAAGTTCCGTAACTCCCTCGATGGAATCGACTTCGTGGGCACGTCCCTGGGGCTCCTCGACGCCACCGTGTTCGAAGGCGCGCTCGAGGCGATCGACACGAAGTTCGCGGACCGGCCCTTGTTTCAGGCGCGAATGCTGCACACGCTGGCGGACACCATGCGCCGGCTCGGACTGCTGGAGCGGGCCGCGGCGGCCGAGACCCGGGCGTTGAAGATCCGGCGCGAGAAGCTCGGCGATGACGACCCGTCCACGCTGGAGGCCGCCAACAGCCTGGGCGTAATCCAATACCAGAGCGGACGCTACGCACAGGCCGAGAAGCTCTACCTCGACACCCTGGAGAGGCGGCGGCGTGTTCTCGGGGAGGACGACCCGGAGACTCTCCAGTCGATCAACAACCTGGCCGGTCTGTTCTGGAGCCAGGGTCGCACCGAGGAGGCCCTACCCCTGGTGCAGCAAGCGCTGGCCAGGAATCGGCGGGTCGACGGGGAGGACAGCCTCTCCACGTTGGCCTCGAAGCGGCACCTGGCGATCCTCTACCTGGCGCTGCGCCGCTTCCGGGAGGCCGAGCCGCTGTACCTCGAGGTGCTCGAGAAGCAGCGCGACCTGCTCGGGCCCGAC
>JAJDNH010000169.1 GCA_022340775.1 Acidobacteriota bacterium | reverse complement strand
TTGGTTCAGGATGGGCAGTCGCTGGCTCATTGCCGTTGTTCCGAAGCGGCCGGCACGGTCAGTCGCGGTGCGCCCGGATCGTCAGCACCGGGATCCGGCTCCGCCGCAGGACCGCTTCCGCGACCGATCCCAGGATGAGGTGCTCGAGCGCCGACAGGCCGCGTGTCGGCATCACGATGAGGTCGTAGCGTGCCGGCTGCGCGAACTCCGTGATGGCCTCGGTGGCACGCCCGGTCACGACCTCGACCGAGTTGGGGATGCCCTCGAGCTCCTCTTGAGCGACCTTCTGGAGGGCTTCCCGCGAGCGTTCGACGACACGGTGAAGCATGTCGTCGGGCATCAGATCGACGGCGTAGAACTCGGGGTAAACGACCGGCTCGACAACGTGGAGGAGGGTGACGTGGGCGCCGACATGGCGGGCCCAGTGGGCTGCCAACTGCACGGCCGGCAGGGAGTGCTCCGAGAAGTCGTGGGGGACCAGGATCCGTGCCGCCGGTTCCCCGGACAGAACGGCGTCGCCGCGAACGGTCAGCACCGGGATCGAGGAGCTGCGGACGACGGCTTCGGTCACTGAGCCGAGCAACAGGTGCTTGATTCCCCGCCGCCCGTGGGTACCGATCACGATTAAGTCGCAGCCGAGATCCCCTGCCGCCTCCACGATGCTCTCGGAGGCCGAAAGCCCGCGCACGAGGTGAGGGTGAACCACCACCGAGGTTTCGCTGCTGACGTGGTGGCTGAGGACCTCACGAGTCTTCTGGTCGCCCCGGGTCAGTAATCGTTCCAGCTCGAGTTGGTGCTCCTCGACCAGATGGGGATCCTCGAGCAGGATGCGGACGTGGACGACGTGAATTTCGGCCGCCAGAGCGGTGGCGAGCTGCCGAGCCACCAGCAGGGCCCGGTCTGCGGTGTCCGAGAAGTCGGTCGGGACCAGGATGCGGCGCGGCAGGTCCTTCATGGTCGTACCTCCGATGCCACAGTATAAATCCTCGGCCGTGTGGTAGCATGGAATGTCTTGAGGAGTGTCAACGGGCCGCACGTTGCGTGGACCGTGTTGCCTGTTCCAGAGTGGCGCGGGAATAGGTTACGTGTCGCCGGCATTGCTTTCGGCCGTGAAGTGCGTGTTCGATCGCTCAGGAGGGGACAGTGATGAACGACCGGCGTCGTAGCGAGCGTTTGAAGGTTGGCGAGGACATGTTCGGCAGGGTCAAGGCCACCGTTCCCGCCCGCATCCTCGACCTCTCCCGCCACGGCATCCAGGTCGAGATTCCTTCCGCGCTGCGACCCGCGGTCGAATGCGATATCAGTGTTCCGACCGCGGAAGGCGACCTCAGGCTGCGGGCCAGGGTGCGGCGCTGCCGGGCCGCCTCGATGAGCTCGAGAGAGGGAGACGAGCGCCACCTCGTATTCCGGGCGGGCCTCGAGTTCGTGGAGGTCAGCCCGCGCGCGATCCGCGCCCTGGAGCAGACCCTGACCGGACTGGTGAAGGCCCAGGAATTGACGGTTACCCCGGACGCCGCCGAGCCGCCGGCCGCCACCACGGCGGCGGGCGAGAAGGCCAAGACTGCCAAGCGGCACAGCGGCCCGATCAAGATCCGCCTCGACTCGGAGCACATCCGAAAGCGTCTCGAGGAGGAGGACTGATCGGGCTTCGTCCCTCGCAGCTCCCCGCGATCGTTGCGTGCTGTTACCTGGACGTTACATTCTGACGTGATTGCCTGAGTCGGAAGGACTTGTCCGCCCCGACGCGGTGGCCAGTGGGGGAACGTGTGCTCCGACGGGATTCTACGTTACGCGTGAGTAACATCGATGGTGCCATCAGACCCCGGACAAATCCGCATTAAGTAACTGATAATACAGATGCTTGGACCAAGTCATGAGGGTGTCCGTCCGTGGCATGTTGGTTGCAGCCTGCCTCCGGGGACGACGGGGGAGGGTCCATGCTCGATGGCGGTCTCATAGCGGCGCGCAGGTCGGCCCTGCTGAGCCTGTGGTGGGACAGTGCCGTCGAAGCTTTCCCGGGCGAAACCCGGAGCTTTCTGGCCCGCGAGAAGGACCGGTTCCAAAACCCCGTCGGGGCCACTCTCCGCTCGGGGCTCATGGCGATCCTGGATGCTCTTCTCACGGATGCGGACGACGCGGAGCTCGAGCGAGCGGCTCAGGCGATTGTCAAGGTTCGTGCGGTTCAGGGCGTGCCGGCCGGCGAGGCTCTGGCGTTCGTCTTTGGCCTGAAGAAGGCCGCGCGTGCGGCTCTCGGCGAGCAGGCAGAGACGGCCGGCGGCCGCCGGGAGCTGGAGGCGCTCGAGAACGCCGTCGACCGTCTGGCGTTGCTTGCTTTCACCAGCTACGTCGGCTGTCGCGAGAGGATCTTCGCGATCCGTAGCAGGGAGCTCCAGCGCCGGACCGCTTCGCTGCTGCGGCAGACGGCCGGTGTCGACCTCTCGGACCCGGGGGCGGATGACCTCCCGGACTCCGATCCCGACTGTGCGTTCGAAGGAGGTTCAACAGCATGAGAGCATTGACGGCGCTGCTCGTCGTAGCGGTGTTGCTCGGCGTCGTGTGGCTGGGCGCGGGGGTCGCCGGGTGGCATGCTTTTTTCGGCGTCGCGGTCCCGTACGCGGCGGTCCTGATCTTCCTGATCGGTATTGTGTGGCGAGTCGTGACGTGGGCCCGGTCACCGGTGCCGTTCCGGATTCCGACCACCTGCGGGCAGCAGCGATCCCTGGACTGGATTCCATCGAGCACGTTGGAGAACCCGCATGACGGTTGGGGTGTTACCCGCCGCATGGCGCTCGAGGTGCTCCTGTTCCGCTCGCTGTTTCGTAACACGAGAACGGAGCTGACGCCGACCAAGAGGCTCGTCTACGAGTCGGACAGGTACCTGTGGGTTGCGGCCCTCGCGTTCCATTGGAGCTTCCTCGTCATCTTCCTGCGCCACCTGCGTTTCTTTCTGCAGCCGGTGCCGCAGCTGGTGACCTTCCTGGAGAGCGTCGACGGCTTCTTCCAGCTTGCGGTGCCGACGCTCTTTCTGTCCGACGTGCTGATCCTGGCAGCGCTCCTCTACCTGCTCGGGCGCCGCCTGCTCAACCGCCAGCTGCGCTACATCTCCCTGCCCGCCGACTACTTCGCACTGTTCCTGCTGCTCGCGGTGGCGATCACTGGCGTCCTCATGCGCTACGTGACCAAGGTCGACCTCGTTGCCGCCAAGGAGCTGGCGATGGGTCTGGTGACCTTCAGCCCTAAGGTTCCGACCGTTATCGGCACGCCGTTCTACATCCACATTTTCTTCGTCAGCGTGCTGTTCGCATACTTCCCGTTCTCCAAGCTGACCCACATGGCGGGCATCTTCCTGAGCCCGACCCGGAACCTGGCCAACAACAACCGCAAGCGCCGCCACGTGAACCCCTGGAACCCGGAGGTCGAGGTTCACACCTATGCGCAGTGGGAGGAGGACTTCCACGACAAGCTGGTGGCGGCGGGCATCCCGCTGGACAAGGAGTGACAGATGGCGGAAAAGACCCAGCAGGAGCTGCTGCAGATTCGGTACACGCCGCCGCGGCGCGACTGGATGGACCCCTCGGTCGACTTCGAGGCGCGCCGCGGATCGTGGTCGTACCCGGCGGCCGGCAAGAACCTGACCTACCTGGGCTTTCCGAACCCCCGCGAGTGGTCGCCCGCGGACGAGGACTGGAAGCTGCCCGACAACTGGCGCGAGATCATCTACGAGGGGTTCAGGGAGCGCCTCAAGAAGTTCCGTTCTCTGAGGGTGTTCCTGGACACCTGCGTGCGCTGCGGTGCATGCGCGGACAAGTGTCAGTTCTTCCTCGGCTCGGGCGATCCGAAGAACATGCCGGTGTTGCGGGCCGAGCTGTTGCGCTCGGTCTACCGCCGCGACTTCACGACTGCTGGCAAGATTCTGGGCGGCCTGGCCGGAGGCCGCGAGCTGACCCCTGAGGTGCTGAAGGAGTGGTACTACTACTTCTACCAATGCACCGAGTGCCGGCGCTGCTCAGTGTTCTGCCCCTACGGCATTGACACCGCAGAAATCACCATGATCGCCCGGGAGCTCATGAACCTGGTCGGTCTCAACATCAACTGGGTGATGGAACCGGTCGCGAACTGCGACCGGACCGGCAACCACCTCGGCATCCAGCCGCACACCTTCAAGGACAACGTCGAGTTCCTGTGCGACGAGCTGGCCGAGATCACCGGCCTCCGCATCGATCCCCCGATCAACAAGAAGGGTGCGGAGATCCTGTTTATCGTCCCGTCGGCCGACTACTTCGCCGATCCCGGCATCTTCACCTTCATGGGCTACCTCCTGCTGTTCGAGCACATCGGGCTCGACTACACGTTGAGCGCCTACGCCTCTGAGGGCGGCAACTTCGGCCTCTTCACCTCGCACGACACCATCAAGCGTCTCAACTACAAGATGTACGCCGAAGCCAAGAGGCTCGGCGTCAAGTGGATCCTCGGCGGCGAGTGCGGCCACATGTGGCGCGTCATCCACCAGTACATGGACACCATGAACGGTCCCGCCGATTTCCTCGAGGTGCCAAAGTCGCCGGTGACGGGAACCGTCTTCGACCACACGGCCTCAACGAAGATGCTGCACATCTGCGAGTTCACCTCCGACCTGATCAAGAACGGGAGGCTCAAGTTCGATCCCAGCCGCAACGACCGCTACCGGGTGACGTTCCATGACTCCTGCAACCCGGCGCGCGGCATGGGCATCCTCGAGGAGCCGCGCTACGTGCTGAAGAGCGTCTGCAACCACTTCTACGAGATGCCCGACAACACCATCCGCGAGCAGACCTTCTGCTGCGGCGGCGGCGCCGGTCTCGGCAACGACGAGAACATGGAGATGCGGCTGCGCGGCGGCCTGCCTCGGGCGAACGCTGTCCAGTACGTTCACGAAAAGTACGGCGTGAACCTGCTCACCTGCATCTGCGCGATCGACCGCGCGACACTGCCGACGCTGATGGACTACTGGGTCCCGGAGGTGGGTGTTTCGGGGGTCCATGAGCTGGTCGGCAACGCCCTGATCATGGAAGGCGAGAACGAGAGGCCCACCGACCTGCGCGGGGAGCCGATCGGCGACAAGGAGGCGGCAAGCGATGTATGACGGCGGCAAGATCATTACCGGGCTCCTGGTCTTCCTGATCCTGGTGACCGTGCCGGTGTGGTTCAACGCGGCCACGCACGCCCAGGCGCGGGCGCCGCAGTTGAAGCTCCCGGAGGGGGCGACGGCTTGCGTCGAGCCGACAGCCGAGATGAGGGCGACCCACATGGAGCTGCTCAACAGGTGGCGCAACGCCGCAGTGCGTTCGGATGAGCGCTTCTTCACCATGCCTGACGGCAAGGTCTACGAAAAGAGCCTCTCGCTCACCTGCCTTAAGTGCCACGACAACAAGGAGGAGTTCTGCGACCGCTGCCACAACTACCTGGCCGTCTCGCCTTACTGCTGGGACTGCCACGTGGAGCCGAAGGGGGGGAGGTCATGACGGTGGATCGGAGAGGGTTCTTCAAGCTCGCAGGGCTCGGCGCGCTGGGCCTGGCCGGGGCTCGCTCGCTGCCGGTCCTCGGTAACCCGTTGCCGTCCCCGTCGCCTCCCGAGTCGGGTCCCCCCAGCGGTGTGCGCTGGGGGATGGTGGTGGACCTCCGCGCCTGTCTCCACGACGAGGGCTGTCAGGACTGCATTCTTGCCTGTGACCATGCCCACAACATCCCACAGCTACCCGACCGCAAGCATGAGGTGAAGTGGATCTGGAAGGACCCATACGAGGAGGTCTTTCCGATGCAGGCACACGAGTACCTGGAGGATGCCCTGCGCGGCCACCCGGCGCTCGCGTTTTGCAACCACTGCAATAACCCGCCGTGCGTACGCGTCTGTCCGACCAAGGCGACCTTCAGACGCGAGGACGGGCTCGTGATGATGGACTGGCACCGCTGCATCGGGTGCCGGTACTGCATCGCGGCCTGCCCGTACGGCTCGCGGAGCTTCAACTGGGTGGATCCCAGACCCTATATCGAGAAGATCGACCCAGAGTTTCCGACGCGTACTCGTGGCGTCGTGGAGAAGTGCAACTTCTGCGACGAACGCCTGGCGCGAAACGAGCAGCCGGCGTGCGTTGCCGCCTGTCGGAACGGCGCGATGACCTTCGGTAACCTTGCCGACCCGACCTCCACGGTGCGGCTGCTGCTCAAGTCCCGGTACTCGATCCGGCGCAAACCGGCGCTCGGAACCCATCCGGAAGTCTTCTACCTGGTGTGAGGTGCCTATGTTCGAAAAAGCGCTTTCCGGAAACCGCGGATACTGGGGCTGGATCTTCTTCCTCCTGGCCGTGATCGGCGTCGGTTTCGTGTGCTACCTCAAGCAGCTCACGACCGGCCTGGGTATCACGGGCATGAGTCGGGATGTGTCTTGGGGGCTCTACATTGCCCAGTTCACGTTCCTGGTCGGGGTTGCCGCCTCGGCGGTCATGGTGGTCCTACCGTACTACCTGCACAACACCAAGGTGTTCGGGCGAATCACGATCCTGGGCGAGTTCCTGGCTATTGCGGCAGTGACCATGTGCCTGACCTTCATTATCGTCGATCTCGGCCAGCCGGGACGGGCGTTCAACATCATTCTCCACCCCACGCCTCACTCCATCCTGTTCTGGGACATGGTGGTGCTGAGCGGCTACCTGCTCCTCAACGTCGTCATCACGCATGTCACGCTCGACGCCGAGCGCACCGGCGAGGCGCCGCCCAAGTGGATCAAACCGGTGATCATTCTGTCGATCCCTTGGGCCATCAGCATCCACACCGTGACCGCCTTCATCTACTCCGGGCTCGCGGCACGGCCGTTCTGGATGACCGCTATCCTGGCTCCCCGCTTCCTGGCCTCGGCGTTCTCATCCGGGCCGGCACTCCTCATCCTGTTCTGCCTGATCCTGATGCGGTTCACGCGCTTCGATCCCGGGTGGGAGGCGATCCAAAAGATGGCGTTGATCGTCACCTACGCGATGCTGGCCAACATCTTCTTCATCCTGATGGAGGTCTTCACGACCTTCTACAGCGACATCCCGGAGCACCTGGCACACTTCAAGTACCTGTACTGGGGGCTCGACGGCCACCACGAGCTAGTGCCCTTCATGTGGGCGTCGGCGATCCTGGCTGTGTTTTCTGCGCTGGTACTGGTGAACCCGAAGCTGAGGATGCAGCGCTCGTGGCTGCGCTGGGCGTGCCTTGCCGTGGTGGCCTCGGTGTGGCTCGAGAAGGGTCTCGGCATGGTCGTCACCGGTTTCGTGCCGTCGCCTCTCGGCGGCGTGACCCAGTACCTGCCGACACTGCGCGAGGTGCTCATCACGCTTGGCATTTACGCACTGGGCGCGCTCATGATCACCGGCTTCTACCACATCGCGCTCGCCGTCCGCGGCGAGCTCCGCTCGGCGAGTCCGTCATGATCTTCCGGCACCCCGACCGGTACCGGAGGTCCTAGCGTGGTGGGGGGCGCCCGGTCCGTCGTGATTGTGGGCGCCTCGGCGGCCGGGTTGCGTTGCGCCTGCCGTCTCAAGCGGTTGAAGCCCGGGTGGAGCGTGCGGGTGGTCGACCAGCGGCAGGTCCTGTCCTATGCCGCCTGTGGCCTGCCGTACGTGCTCTCGGGCGATCTCCCCGACGACCAGGACGTGCGCAAGACCAGCTACGGCGTCGTTCGCGATGTCGAGTACTTCGCGCGCTACAAGGGGGTCGAGGTTCTCGGCGGACGTCGCGCGATCGAGATCCGCGATGGTGTTCTCGAGGTCGAGGACGACAGTGGCACCGAGACTCTCGAGTGGGACGACTTGGTGCTGGCAACTGGGGCCCGGCCGCGGCGGCTTCCCAGCCAGCCAGACTCCGAGCGCGTGCGCAGCTTCCACGTCTGGGAGGACGTCGCGCCTCTTCACGGCGGCTTGGCCAGGGGAGAGATCAGCTCGGTAGCGGTGGTCGGCGCCGGACTGGTGGGCTGCGAGTTGGCGGAGGCGTTTGCCAGCCTGTGGGGCGCCGAAGTGACGCTCATCGAGGCGGCCGACCGACCCCTGCCGCAGGTCCTCGATCCCGAGGTTGCCGCGTGCGTGGCGGCGAGCCTCGAGAGCAATGGCGTCAGGCTGCTACTCGGCGCTGAGGTCGGCTCGCTGCGGACGGAGACGACCGGCGTCAAAGTTGCGGTCGGCGGCGACGAGATCGGCGCCGACGTGGCGGTGGTTGCGATCGGCGTCGAGCCCGCCGTCGAGCTGGCGGCTCGAGCCGGGATCAATCTCGGTCCAACCGGTGCGATCGCGGTCGACGACCGACTGGCGACCTCGATGCCCGGAGTGTGGGCTGCGGGCGACTGCGTCGAGTGTCGGCACGCCGTGACCGGTGAGCCGGCCTACCTGCCGCTCGGGTCACTGGCGAACCGCCAGGGACGATGCCTGGCCAACGTGCTCGCGGGGAGCGAGGAGCGCTTTCCCGCAGTAGCGGGAGCAGTGGCGGTCAAGGTGTTCGACGTCAACGTGGCCGCCGTCGGCCTGACCCGATCGGCCGCCCGGCAGGTCGGTATGGCTGCGCGCAGCGCGTGGATCACGGCCGAGGATACGGCCCACTACTGGCCAGAGGCCAGCGACATTCACATTTCCCTGGTGTACGAGGTCGGGACCGAGCGCGTCTTGGGCGTGCAGGCCGTGGGTGCCGGCGAGACGGTCAAACGTATTGATGTCGCGACGCAGCTGATCTCTCGCGGCGCAACGCTATCCGATCTCGGGAACATCGAGCATGCCTACGCGCCGCCGTTTGCACCGGCGCTGGATCCGCTGGCGGTGGCCGCCTTCGTGGCCGCCAACCAGGAAGAGGGAGTCACCGGATCCCAACCGACGTCGGACCCCGCGGACCACGTGGTCCTCGACGTACGGCTGGCCGAGGAGACGGAGCACGACTCGTTTCCCGCCGGTGGCGTTCGCGCGGTTCCGCTCGGGGCGCTGCGGGAGCGGCTCAACGAGCTCAACGGAAAGCGGTGGCTGGTGGTGTGTGAGCGCGGCCCACGCTCGGCAGAGGCGGCACGGCTGCTCTCCCGACACGGTTTCGAGGCGGAATACCTGGGCGGAGGTATGAGCTGGCTTCGCGCCTCTCGGCGCAGGGGGTCGGGATGAGCGGCGGCGCCGTTCCCGTCGTCCAGGTGGGGGTGGACCATCGCACCGTGGCACCGACGGTGCTCGGCGGTCTGTCGCGACGGGCGGACGACCTCACGACATGGCCGTCCCCGGCTGCGGCTGGAGGCGTGGTCGTTCTGAGGACCTGCCATCGTCTCGAGCTGTATGCGGAAGGTGTCGGCGAAGCGGCGGTTGCCAACGCCTTCGAGGCGTGGCTCGGTGATGCCTGGCCGAGCTCCGGCGTGAACGTCGTCGTGCGATCGGGGGAGGTGGCGGCCCGTCACCTGCTGCGCGTTTCGGCTGGCCTGGAATCGGCGGTGGTCGGCGAAGACCAGGTGCTCGGCCAGGTCCGGTCGGCGTACCGCGAAGCGTGCCGTCGCCGCGCTCCCGGACCGGTGCTCCACCGGCTCTTTCACGCCGCGTTCCGGGCCGGCAAGCGGGTGCGTAGCGAGACCGCGCTCGGCAGCGGCGGGCGATCGCTGGCCGGCTGTGCGGTCGCCCTGCTCCGCGAGCAGCTTTCGGATTTCGGCGAGCGCACCGTGATGGTTTTGGGGGCTGGAGAGATGGGCTCGCTGGCCGCCCGCCGTCTGCGCGACCGGCGTGTGGGTCGCCTCCTGGTCTGCAACCGCTCCTGGCTGCGGGCGTGCATGCTGGCGCGAGAGGTGGCCGCCGAACCGGTTCCGTGGAGCTGGCGGTACCGAGGCCTGGCCGAAGCCGATGCGGCGGTGTGTGCAACCGGTGCGCCGTCACCGGTCGTCGATGCCCGACGGCTTGCCGACGCCGTCCGATGGCGCCGGGACCCGCTCCTGGTCGTGGATCTGGCCGTCCCGGCCAATGTCGGGGAGCCAGAGGAGGAAGCGAGCAAGGTGCGTGTCATCACCATGGACGAGATGGTCCGCCGTCTCGAGATTCAGGAAGACAGGCGCCTCGAGGCCGTTGCGGCGGCCGAGCATGTCGTTGAACTGGAGTTGGATCGCTGGACCGACTGGCTTCGCGGACGCGGAGCCGACGGGGCGGGTTCACTGGAGGTCTTGAGTCGAGCCGGCTCGGCGTGATCGCTGGGCGGGCTACAGATCAAGGGGGGAAGCATGTTTCCGGTGATGCTGCAGGTGCACGGACGCCGATGTCTGGTGGTCGGTGGGGGCGGCGTCGCGCTGCGCAAGGTCCAGGCCCTGGCGGCCGAGGGTGCGCTGGTAACGGTGGTGGCTCCGGATGTCGTCCCGGCCATCGAGCGCCTGGCCGCGGAAGGCGCGGTCGAGCTCGATCTGCGTCGCTACTCGGCGGGGGAAGCAGCCGGTTTTCGGCTGGTCATCGCGGCGACTGACGACAGAGAGGTGAACCGCCGGGTTTTCGAGGACGGCGATGCGGCTGGCGTGTGGGTCAACGTGGCAGATGACCCGGAGCTGTGCAGCTTCCACCTACCCGGAAGGGTGCGCCGGGGAGGCCTCGAAGTCGACGTCTCCTCCGGCGGGGACGCCCCGTTTGTGGTGCGGCGCTTGCGCCGGTTGCTGGAGACACGTCTCGGTCCGGAGTGGGGAGAGTGGCTGGACGCCGCAGGCCGCTTTCGGCGCGCGGTGTACTCGCTCGACCTGACGCGATCCGAGCAAGAGAAGCGCTTCGAGAAGTTCTTTTCGGAAACCGTGGACCGCCAGTCGCTGACCGCCAGGGTGCCGCGCGAAGACGAGGTGTGGGCCTGGCTGCGCATGCCTGGCGACGACGGGAAGACGGCAACACACGATCCGGCGCAGGTGGCTGCCGGCCTCGGACAGAGGCGGCAGGCGGGCGCAGGCTTCGTTTCTCTGGTCGGGGGAGGTCCTGGAGCCCCGGGCCTACTCACCGTTCGCGCCAGGCAGCGGCTCGAAGAGGCCGATGCGGTCGTCTTCGATCGGCTGGCGGCGACGGTACTCCCGACCGATCTGGCGTGCGACGTCGAGCTGCATTGCGTCGGCAAGACCGCCGGCCACCACCCGGTTCCACAGGAGGAGATCAGCGCCCTGCTGGTGCGGCTGGCGCGCGCGGGCAAGCGGGTCGTCCGCCTCAAGGGAGGGGATCCGTACGTCTTCGGCCGCGGCGGCGAGGAAGGCGAGACACTGGCCGCTGCGGGGATCGAGTTCGAGGTTGTTCCAGGCGTGACGTCCGGCATCGCCGGGCCAGCGTGGGCGGGAATCCCGGTGACGCACCGCCGTGAGGCGGTTCGCGTCACGCTCTTGACGGCGCACGAGTGCTCCAAGTCCGGTGGCAAGCAGGTTCGTTGGGATCTGCTGGCGAAGGACCGGCACGCGACGCTGGTCGGCTACATGGGTGTGAGCGCGTTGCCCCGGCTGGTCGAGCGACTGGTTGGCCACGGGATGGACGCGGCCACGCCCGCTGCCATGATCGAGCGAGCTACGACCTCGGCACAGCGGACCGTCATCTCCACCTTGGCCGAGCTCCCCGTGGCTGCGAAGCGGTCCGGCATCCGGCCGCCGGCGTTGTTCGTGATCGGCTCGACGGTGCGCCATGCTCGAGCACTCGACTGGATCTCTCACCTTCCGTTGGCAGGGGAGCGTCTCGTGGTGCCTGCGGCGGCCGAAGAGATGGTGCGGCGGCTCGAGGAGGCCGGGGCCGAAGTCGTGCCGCTGCCGGTGCCGGTGACGCCGGCGGCGAGGGTGGTGCTGGATGCTCTGCCGGTGACCGGCTGTGTCTTTTCGAGCCCGGCCGATGTCGACCTCGTGGACGATGAACGAGATGGTGCCGGCTGGGGGCACGAAGTGATAGCGTGGTGCCTGGGGCGGGAGGCCGCCGAGAGGGCGCGCAACCGCGGCTGGCAGCGCATCGAGGAGCTCGAGGGGGGGCTCACAGATGAGGAGCTCGTCAGGTACATTGGGAGGCGTCGTAGCCAAGCGGCCTAGGCTCGCTCGCGCGGCGCAACCGCTGGCCTGGGTGGTGCTGGGAGCGCTGCTGGGCGCGGTGGCGGCTGCGGCACCCTCCGGCGCCACGGCTTCTGCCGTCAAGCCCTATCGGCTCGGAGTTGTGGGCTTCTACAACCCACGGCTGATGTACCTGAAGTACCAGCCTCTGGTCGACTACCTGGCGGTACGGACCGGTCATCCTTGGGAGCTCGAGATCAGCGCCACATATCAAGGTACGGTGGACGCGCTCTGCAGCGGCCAGCTGACCCTGGCCTACCTCGGCCCTCTGACCTACGTCCGTGCACACGCCGCCTGTGATGCGGTCCCGATCGTTCGCCTCCAGACCGCTGGCAAGCCCACCTATCGCAGCTACGTGATGGTCCGTGTGGACAGCAACATTCACACTCTGCACGACCTGAAAGGAAGCAGCTTCGGCTTTGGATCGCCGCTCTCTACCTCTTCCCATCTGGTCCCGCGCGCGATGCTGGAACGCGCGGGGCTGGTGGTGGGAAAAGACATCCGGTGCCGCTACTACTACCACCACGACCGGGCTGCGCGGGCGGTTCTGATGCGGGACGTCGCGGCCTGCGGCATTCGCGACATCGCCGCCGCCAGATTCATCGGACGGGGTCTGAGAATCCTCGCACGGTCCGAGCCGCTACCCAACTTTCCGCTCGTGGTGTCGTCGGCTACTCCCAAGTCGTTGCGAAGTCTCCTGATCGAAGCACTGGTCGACATCCCCCAACGCGACCCGCTCGCACGGCGGCAGATGGCTGGCTGGGACGAGGAGCTCGCGGGGGGCTTCGCGCTCACTGCGGACGCGGAGTTCGAGCCGATTCGACAACTGGCAAGGAAGATCTTCGGCCCGCGTGCGCTCGAGCTTTCTTCACGGGCCCTGGTCTGCGATGGACGGAGCTGAGGCGATGCTCCGACTGGGTCTCCGGACGAAGTTCTTCCTCTACTCGAATACCCTGATCGTGGTCACGATGACCGTGCTCACGGTCCTGGCAGTGATCCACGAGCGCCACGCCAGGTTCGAGGCCATCGAGCAGCGCGGCCGCAGCATCGCCGAGGCGCTGGCAATCCCGATCACCGACGCCCTGCTGTACGAAGACATGGGCCTGGTCGAGGAGACCGGGCTGATCGAGAACTACATTTCAGAGATCCTGTCCCGCAACCGTGATCTGGTGAGATATGTGATCGTGGCCGACGACCACGGGATCGTGACCCACTCCAACCGTTGGCAGCTCTTGGGCCAGCACTTCAGCCGGGCCGTGGGGAGGGCAATGATCGGTCAGCCGCCCCAGGTCGAGATGCTGACCTCCGCCGGAGGGGGCAAGGTGCTCGAGGTCAGGATGCCGCTGGCGATCTCGACGAAGTACTGGGGGTCTTTGGCGGTGGGGTTTTCGCTCGATCTGATCGAGCGGGAGGTAGCGGGGATCGCGAGGAAGGCGGTCCTGATCGGCCTCATCTTGCTGCTCGGGAACTCGATTCTGACTGCGGTCTACGTGGAGACGCTCCTCCACCCCATCTTTCAGCTCCTGGGCACCATGAAGCGGGCTGCGCGCGGTGACTTCTCGGTCCGTGCCGACGACCGCCGGGGGGACGAGGTCGGGGAGCTGGCCCGCGGGTTCAACCGCATGATGGACGATCTGGAAGAAGCCCGGGAGCGCGAGAAGGTGCAGCAGGCTCAGCTTGCCCACACCGAGAAGATGGCCGCCGTCGGAACCCTCGCGGCGGGTGTAGCTCACGAGGTCAACAACCCGCTTGCAGGGATACTCAGCTGCATCGAGAACATGCAGGCCGACCCATCCGACGAGGAGATGCGTGAGCGCTACCTGGGCTTGATCCACGATGGCCTGAAGCGGATCGAGCATACGGTCGCCAACCTCCTCGACTTTTCGCGGCCGCGACACCTGCGGCCGGAGCCGACCTCGATCAACCACAACCTCCGTCATGTGCTCGAGCTGGTGCAGTACCAGGTTCGCCGAGACGGCATCGAGGTGCACGAACACCTGGATCCGTCCGAACCGGTCGTCCTGGCCGACCACTTCCAGATGGAACAGTTGTTCCTCAACCTGGTTCTCAACGCGCTGCAGGCGATGCCGGACGGCGGCGTGCTGACTCTGCGGAGCAAGGTCGCTGAGGGAACTGTGGTGGTTGAGGTTCACGATACCGGCACCGGGATCTCGGACGAGATCCGCGATCGAATCTTCGATCCGTTCTTCACGACTCGCGACGTCGGTGAGGGCACCGGGCTGGGCTTGGCCGTGAGCGACAGCATCGTCGCCGCTCACCGGGGCTCCATCCACCTGGTGAGCAGCCCCGGCGAGGGTACGGTGTTCCGCGTTGTCTTTCCGGTGCTGGATGACGAGCGCAAGGGGGGTGAGTAATGCCGATGATGTGCGGACATCGCCTGCTGATCGTCGAGGATGAGCCGCTACTGAGAATCACGATGGCTGACGCGCTGCGCAAGGAGGGCTGGACGGTCGACGTGGCGGAGGACGGCGTGAAGGGCAACGCCCTGTTCGAACAACACCTTCATGATGTCGTGCTGACCGACCTGGTGATGCCGCGGATGGATGGCATGGCGTTGCTGAAGCGCATCAAGGCGGTCGAGCCCGACACAACGGTGGTGATGATCACTGCTCACGGCTCGGTCGACAGGGCGGTCGAGGCGATGCGCGAGGGTGCTGCAGACTTCATCTCCAAGCCATTCTCCATGGCCCAGTTGCTGGTTCGGCTCAACAACGTCTGCTCGGTCAGGATGCTGCGCGAGCAGAACGTTCGCCTGCAGGAGCAGCTGGAGGAGCGGTTCTCGTTCTCGAACATCATTGGCAAGAGCAAGAAGATGCACGAGGTCTTCGAGCTCATCAAAGTGGTGGCCGACTCGGATGCCAGCGTACTGGTTCACGGGGAGAGCGGCACCGGCAAGGAACTGGTAGCATCCGCCATCCACTTCAACTCGCCCCGGCGTGCGAAGCCCTACATCAGGGTCAGCTGCGCTTCACTGCCGGAGTCCCTCATCGAGTCCGAGCTGTTCGGCTACGAAAAGGGGGCGTTCACGGGCGCGAGCGAGAGGAGGATCGGCCGTTTCGAGGCCGCCAGCGGAGGAACCCTTTTCCTCGATGAGATCGGTGAGCTACCGCTTACCTTCCAGGTCAAGCTGCTGCGGGT
>JAJDNH010000166.1 GCA_022340775.1 Acidobacteriota bacterium | reverse complement strand
GTGGTTCTGGTTCCTTGTGTCTTCTTTGTGTTCTTGATTCTCTGGCAGTTCTTCCTCCTGCCCGGCGGTGGGAGGCGTATGATGTGCAGTCGGGTGGTCCGGTGGCCGTCCGGCCGCCGGGCGCCCGGAAGTCGTGCGAGCGTTCGACCGATCGCTCGAGCACCAACAGCTTCAGAAGGGAGCTTCTCATGCACAAGCGCTTTTCAACCGAGGAAAAGGCAAACCGCAAGGTCCGAGCCGGCTACGCCTGGCTTCTGGGTCTGGGGGTCGTCCTGTTGGCCCTGGCCGTTCCGGGCTCCACGCGGGCGGCGGAGAACGTGTTGACGCGGTACCCCACGCTTCACGGTGACAGCATCGTCTTCGAGGCGGGCGGCAACCTGTGGCGCGTCGACCGGCAGGGTGGGACCGCCCAGCGCCTGACCACGGACGGCGGCTTCGACATCATGCCGCGCTTCTCACCGGACGGGAAGCTGATTGCCTTCACCGGCCAGTACGACGGCAACACGGACGTCTACGTCATCCCCGCGGAGGGTGGCACGGCCACCCGGCTCACCTTCCACTCCGACGTGGTCGAGGACGCTCCGCTGCGCTGGGGGCCCGACAACATGGTGGTGACATGGACCCCGGACAGCAAGAACGTCCTCATGCTGTCGCGCCGAGACACCTTCAACTCGTGGTTCGGACGGTTGTTCCTGGTTCCTGCGAACGGCGGCCTGCCGACGCAGCTCCCAGTTCCGAAGGGTGGGATGACATCCTACAGCCCAGACGGGACGAAGATTGCCTACAATCGTATCTTCCGCAACTTCAGGACTTGGAAGTCCTACCGCGGCGGCCTCGCGCAGGACATCTGGATCTATGACTTCAAGACTCACAAGGCCGAGCGGGTGACCACGTGGAAGGGCACGGACACCGACCCCATGTGGTACCACAACACGATCTACTTCGCGTCTGACCGGGGGCCGGAGAAGCGGCTCAATATCTGGGCCTACGACCTCGACGGCAAGAGCTTCCGCCAGCTGACCCACTTCAAGGACTACGATGTGGACTGGCCGAGCCTCGGCGACTCCGGGATCGTGTTCCAGGACGGTGGCTCGCTGTACGTCATCGACCTGCCCTCCGAGAAGCTCCACAAGCTCGAGGTGACGGTGCCGACCGACGGCGTGCGGACTCGCCCGCGGTGGGCGTCCGCCGCCAAGACGATTCACTCCATGGAGCTGTCGCCCAACGGCAAGCGCGCCCTGTTCGGAGCGCGCGGTGACGTGTTCACGGTGCCCGCCAAGCATGGCAACACGCGCGACCTGACCCGGACGTCGAATGCGCGCGAGATGTACCCCGCCTGGTCGCCCGACGGCGCCTGGGTGGCGTATGCGACCGATCGGAGGGGCCAGGCGCAGATCGCGATCCGTCCGGCCGACGGCTCGGGCGCCGAGACCATCCTGACCGACCGCAAGGCCGGCTACCTCTACGGCCCGGTATGGTCGCCGGACAGCACCAGGGTGGCCTTCTCCGACAGCGACCACGTGCTGTGGATCCTGACCATCAAGGACCGCAAGCTGGTTCGGGTGGACCAGGACAAGCACGAGGAGGTCCATCACTTCAGCTGGTCGCCCGACGGCCTCTGGCTGGCCTACTCCAAGGCCGGAACCGAGGACATGGGCTCGGATGACGACGCTTCGACCTACATGGGGCGGATCTACCTCTACAGCGTGAAGGACGGCAGGTCCACCGTCGTCAGTGGCACCATGAGCAACGACTACGATCCGGTGTTCAGCCCGGACGGCAAGTACCTGTACTTCGCCTCGGACCGCCACCCTAACCCGGTCTGGAGCCAGAGCGAGTTCAACGTCGCGACGTTGAAGATGGCCGGGGTATACGTGGCGACCCTGCGCAAGGACGAGGCGTCGCCGTTCGCACCGCGTTCGGATGAGGGGGCGCCGGAGGCTGCGAAGGTAAAGGAGCAGGAAACCTGGAAACCGGGTGCGATCGCTCCCATCCGCATCGACCTCGACGGTCTGATGCAGCGGGTTGTGCCGCTTCCGATCCCGTCGGGCAACATCGACGAGCTGGCTGCGGCCGAGGGTCGCGTCTACTACCGGACCGTTCCCATCCGGACGATGGCAAAGCCGCTGGCCGGCGAGCAACCCCAGCTCCATGTCTTCGAGATGAAGGACCGCAAGGACCACGTTCTTGCCGAGCCGGTCGACGCCTACGTGCTGAGCGCCGACGGGAACAGCGTCCTGTACGCGCACAAGAAGACGTACACCATCGCAGAGTCGCGCCCGGACAAGAACCCCGCCAGGAGAAAGGCCGAAACCCACGAGCTCGACCTCTCAGGCATGCGTGTTCAGATCGACCCCGTCCAGGAGTGGAAAGAGATGTTCCACGAGGCCTGGCGTCTCGAACGTGACTTCTTTTTCAACCCCAAGATGAACGGCGTCGATTGGGACGCGGTGCGCACCAAGTACGAGAAGCTCCTCCCCAAGATGGCGTGCCGCGAGGATCTGAACTACCTTATCGGCGAGGCCATCGGCGAGCTGCACAACTCCCACACCTACGTCGGCGGCGGCGACAGGTTCAAGACCCCGGACGTTCCGACCGGGCTGCTCGGGGTGGACTTCGCCCTCGACCGGAGCTCGGGCCGGTACTACTTCCAGAAGATATACGCCGGCGACAACTCCCGCGAGGAGCTGCGCTCTCCGCTCACCGAGCCCGGTGTCGACGTCAAACAGGGCGACTTCCTGCTCGCTGTCGACGGGCGAGAGCTCGAGGCTCCGACGAACCCATACAGTCTCTTCGTCAGCACACTCCACCGTACGGTGACGCTGACCGTCGCGGATGACGCCAAGGGCACGAACCGGCGGCAGGTCACCGTCAAGCCGATCGGCGACGAGCTCAACCTGAGGCTGGCGGCGTGGATCGACCACAACCGTGACCTGGTCAGCAAAGCGTCGGGCGGCAAGATCGGCTACCTGTACCTGTCGGATATGGAAGACGTCGGCATGGAGCAGTTCATCAGTCAGTTCTACCCCCAGACCCAGAAGCAGGGCCTGATCGTGGACGTGCGTTGGAACGGTGGCGGCGAGATCGATCAGATCGTTCTCGAGCGCCTGCGCCGTGTGCTGGTCGGCATGGCGACCAACCGCGAGCGTCAGCGGTTCAAGATTCCCGAGCAGGTGATGCACGGGTACATGGTGTGCCTGGACAACCACTACTCGGCTTCCGACGGGGATATCTTCCCGTACTACTTCAAGCACTACGGGCTCGGTCCGGTGATTGGGCTGAGAACCTGGGGCGGTGTTCGCGGCATCCGCGGCTACTGGCCGCTCCTAGACGGCGGCTACATCACGATTCCGGAGGACTCGCTCTACGGACTCCACTCGCAGTGGGTGATCGAGAACCACGGCGTTGACCCGGACATCGAGGTCGACAACCTCCCGGGCGACGTGATGGCTGGCAAGGATGTCCAGCTCGAGAAGGGGATCCAGGTCATCCTGGACAAGCTGAAGGCGCACCCGATGGAGCTGCCGCCGCCTCCTCCGCTGCTGCCGGCCTATCCTCCCGAAGGCCAGCCGTAGGGACTCACTTCGACCCAACAAGTAGGCGGGGGAGCGCGCGAGCGCTTCCCCGCTCGCTTTTCGCCGGGCAACAACCCCACTCCACGTTGGTTGGGCTCGCCGGATGGTGGCACTCAGCGGGGGGGGAGCTGCCTATGCTCGACCTGCTCGCGGATGCGGATCGCGGCGGCGAGGGCGCTGGTGCCGGTCTCGCCGTCGACGATCGGGGCCGCCTCGCCCCGGCAGCGTGCCACGAAGGCGACCAGCTCGGCGGCCAGCGGTTCTCTCGGTGACACTTCGACCGGGCGCGGCGCGATCTGCGTGCCGGTCTCTGAGCGCAGGAGCTGCGCGGCGCTCACGGACTGCTCCGCGTAGTCGACCGAGAAGTAGCTGTCGCGGGCGAACAGACGCAGCTTGCGCACCCTCTCCGCCGACACCCGGCTGGCGGTGAGGTTGGCTACCAAACCGCACGGGAACTCGATCCACGCGTGACAGAGGTCGACCTTGTCGGTGAGCACGGGGACGCCGACCGCACGGATCTCGGACGGCTCCTCGGCCGCGACTGCAAGGGTGATCTGGATGTCGTGAATCATCAGATCGAGCAGGACGTCGACGTCGACGGAGCGTGCGGTGAACGGGGACAGCCTCTGCGCCTCCAGGTAGCGGACGCCGCCCGCGAGACCGAGCGCGGCCTGAACCGCTGGGTTGTGGTACTCCACGTGGCCCACGGCCAAAACGCGGTTTTCGCGGCGTGCGAGCTCGACCAGCTCGCGGGCCTCGGTGACCGAAGCAGCGATCGGTTTCTCCACCAGAACGTGGCACCCGCGGCTGAGGAGCCGGCCGGCGACCTCGCGATGGGTGACGGTGGGCGTCGCCACGACCACGATGTCGGCCCCTGCCGCGGCGTTGAGATCGGCCAGAGCCGTCACCCGATGCTCGGCCGCGATCTCGCGCAGCCGGGCGGCATCGGCGTCGAACGCGCCGAGGAAGTCGATGCCGGCCATGCCGGCCAGAATCCGCACGTGATGGCGGCCGAGATGCCCGGTGCCGACCACGGCGGCGGTGAGGTTGGCGGCGGAGTCGTCGCTCATCATGCCGGGAGAATAGCGCGAACCGACGGCGGGAGTACAATTGGCACCCCGCGGCACGGCGAGGTGCCCGGATTGAATCAGCTGGAGGGCTGGATGTTCAATCTCGAGAAGCTTCTGGTCGACGTCTTCGACCCACAGCCTGACGAGGTGGTCACGGTAGCTGTGGACCTTCCTCACGACGGGATCTCCGATAACGCCGAGTGGCGTGAACGGCGGCAGATGGCCGAGGAGTGGCGGGAGGCGATGGCGCGCCTCGCCCACGAGCGCGCCTTTACGGTTAACCCGATGCTCAGCTTTCCGGCCACCGGGGCCAACAACGCCGATCTGCCCGCTGTCGGGTGGCTGGAGGGCGCCGAGGTCGAGCTGCTGCCGACCCTGGTGGCCTCGACCCTGGTGATCGCGATGACCGAGTACTCGGCCACCGCTCCGCTGTCGATCATGGCCGAGAAGAAGGAGGACTTCAGGGCCGCATCGATGCCCGGAGTGCTCAAACGGATGGAGGAATCCGCGCTGGCCGCCAACTACGCCGAGGTCGCCCGCCGGTGCCAGGAGATCGCGGAGGCGATGCGCGGAGCGAGCCTGTGCGATGTCGAGTTTTCCACCGGTCACCGCTGTTGGTTCGACCTTCGCCACCGCGTGGCAGAGGTCGATGATGGCTTCCTGCCGCGTTTCAAGGAGGGCGACCGCATCATCAATCTCCCCTCCGGCGAGACCTTCGAGGTTCCGTACGAGGGCGAGCTGGAGGGTGATCCTTCTTGGACGGCAGGCGTGATCCCGGTGATCGAGGAGGGGCAGACCATCCTCTTCCACGTCAGCGCCAACCGTGTCCAGATGGTCGAGGGCGAGGGATCGGTGGCAGATCGTTACGCCGAGATGTTCAGTGAGGATCCGACGCGGGCCAACATCGCCGAGGTCGCGTTCGGCGTCAACGAGCGCGCGGCCGTTACCGGCAACGTGCTCGAGGACGAGAAGGCCGGTTTCCACTGGGCGTTCGGCCGTTCCGACCACCTCGGCGGGGTGACCGGAGTCGCCGACTTCCGGTCGCCGGAGACGGTCGTCCATCAGGACATCGTCTACGCCAAGGGCAACCCCGTGCAGGTGCGACGTGCGGCGATCCTGCACGCGGACGGTCGCAGCATCGAGATCATCAAGGACGGCGAGTACCTCGTTTAGCCCGGCTCATCCGTTCCGAACTACTGCGAGCGACGAAACGCCAGCCAGGGCCGTGCTCTTTGCGTCTCGCTGTCCTCAACATACAGGGAGTATGCCTCCGGCAGCTCGACGCTCAGATCCCAGCCCTGACAAGCGTCTCGCCGCTCTCGCTACGATCGCGCCCGGATAACCCGGGCTCGAAGATTCTCCGGACTCTAGTCTTTGAGATTTCTTGGTTTCCTGGCCCGCGGCGGGGTGGCCGTTTGCCGCCTTCAGTCCCATCCCCGCCCCACCGCGGGACCGTCCTTGGTGAGGGGACCGGGGTATGGCGGACCTGTGATCTGCGGCTGCATCCCTCGAGGGGGCCAACGCGGGTTAAGGAAATCTGCGGATCATCCAGTCGGCCAGCCTGGGTGTCATGCGCCGGGTCCAGACGAAGAAACGCATCATCGCCGGCAGCGTGACCTCGGGGCGGTTTCTCTCAACGGCTCGCACGAGAGCCCTCGCCACCTCGTCCGGCTGCAGACGGCGGACGAGTCGGCGTGCGAGCAGTGGCAGGTCCCGATCGGGATCGAGGTTCGACTGGTCGAAGTAGGGGGTGTCAACCGGGCCCGGGCATACCCAGGTGACACCGACACCGCGATCCAGCACCTCGAGGCGCAGGCCGGCCAGGTACTGGATCACCGCTGCTTTGGACGCGCTGTAGGCCGAGCTCATGCGGTGGCTGATCAGTCCTGCGGAGGAGGCCACAGCTACCGCGTGCGAGGGTGTGGCTGCCAGCAAGTGGGGGAGGGCGTGACGGACGGTTGCAACCGTGCCCAGGTAGTTGACGCGGATCAGCTGCTCGGCCATCTGCGGCGCCTGTGCCTCGACCAGCGCGTAGCGCCCGAGGCCGGCGTTGGCCACGACCAGACGAAGGCCACCGAATGCCTCCACCGTCCGGCCCACGGACTCTGCGAGCGCGCCCTCGTCAGCGACGTCCGCAGGTGCGACCAGCGGCTCCCCCCCGGCGTCGGCGACGCCCTCGGCGACTTCCTCCAGTGCCTCGCGCCGCCGCGCGACGAGTGCGACACGGCAGTGCCTGCGACCCAGGGACAGTGCCACCTCGCGTCCGATCCCAGAGGAGGCGCCGGTCACCAGTGCCGGCGTGCCTGGTACGATCTTCATGATGGGAGTATAGCCATGCGTCAGCTTGTCGGCGTCCCCCTATTCGTCAATGTGCAAACTGGCCCGCCTCCCGGCGAGGCCTCGGCCGCATGCAGAGGCGGCATCACCGATCCGGAGGTGGGATCGTGACCGTGGATGCTCCGTTCGGTCTGTCATCGGTCGCCCTCCTCGTTGACCTTTACGAGCTGACGATGATGCAGGCGTACAACACGTATGGGATGAACCAGACGGCGACTTTCGACCTGTTCGTCCGGCGCCTGCCGGAGTGCCGCAACTTCCTGCTGACGGCCGGTCTCGGCACAGTGCTCGAGCTCCTCGAAAACCTGTCCTTCGGAGCCGACGACCTCGCCTACCTGGAGTCGACCGGCCTGTTCGAGGCGGAGTTCCTGGAGCAGCTACGCGGCTTTCGGTTCACGGGGGACGTGGACGCGATGCCGGAGGGCACCGTCGCCTTCGCTCTCGAGCCGTTGCTGCGGGTGACCGCGCCGCTGCCGCAGGCACAGCTGATCGAGACCCTGCTCATGAACCAGGTTCACCTGCAGACGATGTTGGCGTCGAAGGCGGCACGCGTGCTGCTGGGTGCACGCGGCAGGCGGGTTGTGGACTTCGGCTTGCGGAGAATGCACGGTGCGGACGCCGGCCTGGCGGGGGCCAGGGCGTACTGGATCGCGGGGCTGGCCGCGACCTCGAACGTGCTCGCCGGACGCCGCTACGGAATCCCGATCACTGGCACGATGGCCCATAGCTTCATCCAGGCCCTTGACGACGAGATGGAGGCGTTCCGGCGCTTCGCGGCTGTGTACCCGGAGACGGTTCTGCTGGTCGACACCTACGACACGCTCGAAGGTGTCGACGAAGCCGTCCGCCTCGCTTCAGAGCTCGGAGAAGGCTGTCGGCTACGCGGGATTCGCCTCGATTCGGGCGATCTGGTGGCGCTCTCCCGCGAGGCGCGACGGCGCCTCGATCAGGCCGGGCTGTCGAGCCTGAAGATCTTCGCATCGGGAGATTTGGACGAGTATCGGATTACCCATTTGCTGGCTGACGGGGCCCCGATCGATGCCTTCGGGGTGGGGACCCGGATGGGAACGTCGAACGACGCTCCTTCTCTGGACATCGCCTACAAGCTGGCCGAGTTGGAGGGCCTCGGGCGCCTCAAGCTCACAGCCAACAAGGACACGTGGCCCGGTGTCAAGCAGGTGTGGAGACGGCACCATGACGATGGTACGCCGCTTGGGGACACGCTCGCGCTCGCCGACGAGGAGCTTCCGGGTGAGCCCTTGTTGGTGCCCGTGATGCGTGACGGCAAGCGTACCGAGGCCGGGAACGAGCCGCTGACTGTCGCGAGACGGAGGGCCGGGGCGGAGATAGCGCGGCTGCCTGAGAGGTTGCGTCGCCTGGAGCCGGCCGACCCGCGGTTTACGGTCGCCATCTCGGAGCGTCTGCGCGATGAACGCCGTGACGTCATCCAGCGTCTCCACCAGGGACGAGCGTTGGCGCGCTGATTGTCCTCCGAGACCCGCGCTGGTATCGTCCTTGTGAAAGGGAGGGGACGAAGATGCCCGACACCCGAAGCCTCAAGGAAGCGGTCGAGGATCGTGGAGCCTTTGCCGTCTGGGATCTGTTGACGGAGGACGAGCAGCGTTCCGCCGCCACCGTGACCTGGGAGAACGCGGAGGGAGAGGCCAGACAGGCGCTGCAGGGGGTGCTCGCCAAGGAGCTGAAGTTCCGGATGCAGTCGGTGCGCCGGCTGTCGGCGGAGATGGTGGCTGGTCGCCTGACTCACCTGGCCAAGGACCTCCCTGAGCCGGTGCTGTTCCAGTTCCTGTTCCACCTCCATATGGTGCAGCGCCGGAACCTGCTGGTCGAGTTCCTGGACGGCGTCGGCCTGCCGCACGAGGACGGTGTGCTCGACCTGCCCGAGGATGCCGACAACCCGGATCCCAAGACGGTGGCCACGGCAGCCTCCGCGTTGCTCGAAGGGCACGACCACCAGGCGCTCATCTACCTTGCCACCCTCAAGGTCGCCGACGGCACCTTCTGGGCTGGTCTCGACGGGGTGCTCGATGGCTATGACGAGAGCGGCACGGCCATCGCGAAGCCGAAAAAGCCGGAGAAGAAGACCGTCCAGACCGGCAAGAAGGCGACGACCGCCAAGGCCACCAAGGCCACCAAGACCACTAAGAAGGCTGCGGGTACCAAGAAGGCGACAGCAACCACAAAGGCCAAGGCTGCCAAGAAAGCCACAGGGACAGAAAAGCCCACAGAGAAGAAGACCACGAGGGGCACCAAGAAGACGAAGTGACCCGGTAAGTGATTAAGTGACTAGGTAATTAGGTTGCCCCCACCCGCCCGGGGAAGGGAAACGGAAGACGGAAGACGGGAAACGCATCCCCAACCCGCCCCAGAGATTGAGGGGTGAAGAGTGAGAGGACCCCCACCCGCCCGGAGTACCCCCCTATACTGCGTTTCGGAGCATGTGGAGTTCAACCGGACGTGCGGTCCTTGATGTTTCTCTGAACGGCATTCACGAGGGGTTGGCGATGGCGAGAAACGTCAAGGGGGGCAATCTCGGCCCTTGGCGATCAGAGAATCGGCCTCACGATTGAAAGAGGCGGCTCGAGCGATTCCGGGCAGTCGCCGTCGGGCCGGTGATCTGTTCTCGTGGCTTTGCGACTGTCCGGAATCGTGAGACGGGCGGTCGCCCCGCGACCGCGCGGCCGCCGGAGTGACCTAAGCGCGGCTGGGCCTCCAGTAGATTGCGGACGGATGATCCGGGCGTGATGCTGTAGAATCCGACGATACGAACGGCAGGGAGTCAGATGAACGAGCACGAGAAGCCGAACCTCGCAGAGCTCAGGATCGACCGCCATCAGAGGACGGCGGGCCGTGGCGGGCGTTGGATCCTGGTGGCGACGGTTGCGGTCATCGTGGCCCTTGCCGCCACCGTCGTCTTCGTGCTCGGCTCCGGCCGCACCGCCGAGGTCGAGGTCGCCGCGGCCAGGCCAGGCGCTGGGTCGCAGGAAACAGCGGTGCTCAACGCCAGCGGGTACGTGACGCCGAGGCGCAAGGCGACAGTGGCGGCCAAGGTCACCGGACGGGTGTCCGAGGTCATGGTCGAGGAGGGGATGCAGGTCGAGAAGGGGCAGGTCCTGGCCCGTCTCGATGACTCCGATGCCCGGGCACGCCGCGACGCCACCAAGGCCGAGCGCGACGTCGCGAGGGCGGGACTGGCCGACCTGCGCGTCAACCTGGCCAACGCCGAGCGCAACCTGAAACGGGTGCACGGCCTGGCCGCGGACCAGGTGGCGAGCCGGGAGCAACTGGACGATGCCGAGACCACCGTTGACAGCCTGAAAGCGCGCCTGGAGGTCGCCAAGCAGCAGCTCGACGCAGCCGAAGCTCAGCTGGCCGTGGCACAACAGGACCTCGACAATTACGTGATCCGGTCGCCGTTTGCCGGTACGGCGGTGTCGAAAGACGCGCAGCCCGGTGAGATGGTCTCGCCGGTGTCAGCGGGCGGCGGCTTCACGCGCACCGGTATCTCGACGATTGTGGACATGAGCTCTCTCGAGATCGAGGTTGATGTCAACGAGTCCTACATCGCCCGCGTGACCCCTGGGCAGCGGGTCGAGGCGGTTCTGGACGCTTACCCCGACTGGAGGATCCCGGCCCACGTGCGGACCGTAATCCCGACCGCAGACCGCCAGAAGGCAACGGTCAAGGTGCGGATTTCGTTCGAGAAGCTCGACCCGCGCATCCTCCCCGACATGGGTGTGAAGGTGACGTTCCTCGAGCCGGCCCAGCGGAAGCCCGGTACCGCTCCGGTAAGGGCAGTGGTTCCCCAGACCGCGATCCGAAAGTTGGATGGGAAGAGCGTCGCCTTCGTCCTCTCCGGCGACACCATCACCAGGCGGGCGGTTTCGCTGGGACAGCGGCACGGCTCAGAGGTCGATATCCTCGCCGGTGTCGAGCCGGGCGAAAAGGTGGTCGTGGCCGGGCCCGAGAATCTCGAGGACGGGCAGAGAGTCAAGGTCCGCGAATGACGCGAGGCTACCGCGGAAGGGGAAGCATGTGCCTTCCCAGGGCCCCACGTGGAGGACGACATGGTGAGAGTTGACGGCAGCGACGTCGACGGCAGTCTGATCCGGGTCAGGAACCTGGACAAGACCTATCGCCGCGGCAGCGAGGAGATCCACGTGCTGCAGGGGCTGAACCTGGACGTCGGGGCGGGCGAGTTCGTGGCGTTCATGGGCCCCAGCGGATCCGGTAAGACCACGCTCCTCAACCTCCTTGGCGGCCTCGACACGCCGTCGGCCGGCAGCATCAGGGTCGGCGAGGACACGGTGACCGCCATGTCGGGTCGTCGCCTGACGGGGTGGCGGGCGCGCCACGTCGGTTTCGTGTTTCAGATGTACAACCTGATCCCGGTCCTGACCGCCTTCCAGAATGTCGAGCTGCCGCTGCTCTTGACCAACCTGTCGCGGGCCGAGCGCCGGCGGCACGTCGAGACGGCGCTGTCACTGATGGGCTTGTCGGACCGCATGAAACACTACCCGAGGCAGCTGTCCGGCGGACAGGAGCAGCGGGTCGCGATCGCGCGCGCGATCGTCGCCGACCCGACTTTCTTGCTCTGCGATGAGCCGACGGGTGACCTCGACCGCAAGAGTGCCGACGAGATCCTCGGCCTGATCTCGGCACTGGTGTCCGAGCACGGCAAGACGGTGCTGATGGTGACCCACGACCCGCGCGCGGCCGAGTGGGCGAACGTGATCCTCCATCTGGAGAAGGGCGCACTGGTCGATTCACCCCAGGGGAACGCCGGTTCATGAAGTACCTGCCCCTGATCGTGCGCAACCTCTTCCGCAAGAAGACGCGCGCGTTTCTGACCTTGGGCTCGATCGCGGTGGCGCTGTTCCTGTTCGGACTGCTGGTCACGGTCGAGACGGCCCTCAGCCAGGGTGTCGAGGTGGCGGGGGCGGATCGCCTGGTCGTGATCAACCGGGTGTCGTTGATCCAGCCGCTGCCGATCGCCTACCGCGATCGGCTGCTGCAGATTCCCGGTGTCACCGCGGTCACCTATGCCTCGTGGTTCGGCGGCGTCTACCAGGACGAGAGGAACTTCTTTCCCCAGTTCGCGATCGACCCCGAGAGCTTCCTGAAGATGTATCCGGAGTACTCGGTGCCGCCCGCGCAGTGGAAGACGTTCCTGGGCGACCGCGAGGGGTGCGTTGTCGGACAGGCCACGGCCAAGCGGTTCGGGTGGAAGGTCGGGGACCGGATCCCACTGCGCGGCACGATCTTCCCGGGGACATGGGAGTTCAACCTCGACGGCATCTACACCGGCAAGCGTCCGGACGACGACACAACACAGTTTTGGTTCCACCGTAAGTATCTGGAGGAGCGCGGGCCTGAATGGTTCAAGGGCTACGTCGGCTGGTACGTGGTCCGCGTGGACAATCCGGACCACGCGGTCGACGTCGTCAAGGCGATTGATGCCCGTTTTGCCAACTCGGCGTGGGAGACCCACACCGACACCGAGAAGGCGTTCGCGGCTTCGTTCGCCAAGCAGATCGGCAACATCCGCTTCATCATCCTGTCGATCGGCGGTGTGGTGTTCTTCACCCTGCTGCTGGTCACCGGCAACACGATGGCGATGGCGGTGCGCGAACGGATCGGCGAGCTTGCCGTCCTCAAGACCGTGGGCTTTACCGATGCCGGCGTGCTCGGTCTGGTGCTGGCCGAGGCTCTCACGCTGGCCCTGCTGGGGGGCGTGATCGGGCTCGGCTTGGCGAAGGCGTTCACCCTGAGCGGAGACCCGACGGGGGGGCTGCTGCCGATCTTCTACCTCGCACCCTGGAAGATGGCGCTTGGCCTTCTGCTGGCGGCGATGGTGGGTGTGCTGTCCGGGATCGTGCCGGCGGTGACCGCCATGCGGCTCAAGATCGTCGACGCGCTGAGGAGGGTGTGAGCATGGCGATCCCGCTGTCCTACAACGTCCGCAGCGTGGTAGCACGGTGGACGGCGGCGTTGGTGGCGGTGCTCGGCATCGCCGGTACGGTCGGCGTTTTCGTGGCCATGCTGTCGATGGCGAGAGGTTTCCAGGCGACGCTGGCAGCCTCGGGCTCGCCACGCAACGCCATCGTCCGACGGGCCGGAGCCGCGGCCGAGCTGGGGAGCGTCGTCGATCTCGACCAGGTGAAGGTGATCGGTGACGCCCTGCAGGTGGCGCGGACGGCGGAGGGCGCTCCCTTGATCAGCGGCGAGGTGGTGGTGATTGCCCCCTTTCCACTCAAGAGCACGGGCACCGACGCCAACGTGCAGGTACGCGGCGTGTCACCGTCCGTGTTGCAGGTTCGGCCGCAGGTCAAGATCGTCGAGGGCCGGTTCTTCCACTCCGGCCTGACCGAGCTGGTTGTCGGCAGCAACGCCGAGAAGATCTACGGCGGGCTGGGACTCGGAGTGCCGGTGGCGTTCGGAGGCCAGACGTGGAAGGTTGTTGGCATCTTCGACGCTGGCGGCAGTGCCTTCGACTCCGAGCTGTGGTGTGATGCCAGGGTGCTGAACCAGACCTACAAGCGGCCGGAGAACATCTTCCAGTCGGCGACGGTTCGGCTCACCTCATCTGCGGCCTTCACCGATTTCAAGGACGCGCTGACCTCGGACCCCAGGCTCACGGTGCAGGTCGACCGCGAGAGTGCCTACTACGCCAAGCAGTCGCAGACGGTGACGACCTTGATCCGGGTCCTCGGCTTCCTGGTCGCCCTGGTGATGGGGATCGGCGCGGTGTTTGGCGCCCTCAACACGATGTACTCGGCGGTGGCGGCGCGGTCCCGGGAGATCGCCACCCTGCGCGCGCTCGGCTTTGGCAGCGCCTCGGTGGTGACGTCGTTCGTGGCCGAGTCGCTCTTCATCGCACTGGCTGGAGGCGTGCTCGGCTGCCTGGTGGTGCTCCCGATCAACGGCTACACCACCGGGACCATGAACTGGCAGACGTTCTCCCACCTGGCATTTGCCTTCAAGGTCACGCCGGGACTGCTTGGCGCCGGCATGGCGTTCGCGCTGCTGATGGGGCTGGTCGGCGGCCTCCTGCCGGCCCTGCGCGCCGCCCGCCTCCCAGTCGCCTCCGCCTTACGAGAGCTGTAGCGCCGTCGCTCCAATCAGCTGACCCGGATTGTCCGCGGGCTATCGTAGCGAGACCCGTGAGATGCGAAAGGCACGGCACTAGGTGGCATGCCGCCGCTCGCAGTGAGTGACGACAGGAGGACTCGGGCTCAGGCAGATCCGCGGCCTGCGGCCGCACTCCTCGGGAACCGTCAGTCGGTCCTCGAGGCTAGCCTCGGTCCGTCGTGCCGGTCCCGAGGGGCCGCTCCGCTCGCCTCCTTCCGCCCCACCCCCGCCCCACCGCGGGACCGCATCTGGTGAGGGGATCCTGTTTGCCCGGTTCCGGCGGCTGGACCTCTGCGATCTGAGCGTTGTGGTGCCGCGGAGAGAGCCCACGGTCTATTCCTTTTCCCCGCGGAAGGTGGCGCTGTTGCGGTCGGTTTCGTGGACCGTGACCGCTCGCAGGCGGACGCCCGGCGGCAGCTCCGGAGCCACCCGCCGGAAGAAGATCGTGGCCAGGTTCTCCGCCGTGGGGTTGGTCCCCTCGAGCCAAGGAACCTCGTGGTTGAGGTGGCGGTGGTCAACCTCGTCAACCACGACCCGGCGCAGGATCCCCTTGAGCTCCTTCATGTCCATCAGGTATCCGGTGTCGGGGTCGGTCTCGCCTCCGACCTCGACCTCGAGCACGTAGTTGTGCCCGTGGCCGTACAGGTTGTTGCACTTTCCGAAGTGATCGCGGTTCCAGCCGTCTGTCCGGTCCGGGTTGTGGAGGCGGTGGGCGGCTTCGAAAGCGACCTTGACGGTGAGGGATATTGGCATCGCCGTACTCCAGTCTCCTTGAGACAGCGGTTTCGGACCGCCGTGGATTCCCTACTGACCGGCTCTTCGCGGTCGCCTCACCCCATCGTAGCTCAGTCCGTCCTGTGAGATTGTTCTGATCCGCCTGCTCAGCGCGCTTCCAGGGATGCGCTGGAATGCCGCGATGCGGCAAGCTATACTGCGGACATGAGCAGCAGACCAGGTCCGACGGCAGGGGAGAACGGCGATGCCGACCTGCGTGGGCCCTGTGGTTGGCTGTGCCGGCTACGCCGGGCGTTTCGCCGCCGCTGGCGCTGGCTCCGCCGATGCGCCCGTCGCCGGGGTGTGCGGTTCGTCTACCACCGCGACTACACCCACCAGATGCCGGACGTTCCCCTGGATCCCCGACGGGCCGAGAGGATCCTGGCTTTCCTGAGCGAGGAAGGCCTGGTTCAGGACTCCGACCTCTCGGTACCGCGTCGGGCATCGCTCAACCACCTGCTGCTGGTTCACACGCCGGAGTACATCGAGTCAGTCCAGCAACCCGAGGTGGTCGGCAGGATCCTGGGCTCGCCGGTGGGGCCGGCAGCTGTCGAGCCTCTGCTCGACCTGCAGCGGCGGATGGCTGGAGGGACGATCCAGGCCTCGCGGCTGGCACTGATGACTGGTGGCGTCGGCGTCAACCTCGGCGGCGGCTTCCACCACGCGCTGCCCGATCAGGGGATGGGGTTCTGCATCTTCAACGACATTGCGATTGCCGTGGCTCGTCTGCGCGAGCACGGGTTCAGGGCGCCGGTGCTAGTGATCGATCTCGACCTGCACGACGGGAACGGAACGAGGGCGGTGTTCGCCCAGGATCCGACCGTCTACACCTACTCGGTCCACAACGCCGACTGGGGCGACACCGAAGCGGTGGCCTCGACCGCCATCGCGCTCGGCGAAGACGTCACCGACGAGCTGTACCTGGGGACGCTGCTGAAGACCCTTCCCGGAGTCGTCGAAGAGGTCGACCCCGGCCTCGTCATCTACCTTGCCGGCGCCGATGTGGCAGCCGGAGACCGCCTCGGGAACTGGTGCATCTCATCCGAGGGCCTGCTCCGGCGGGACCAGTTCGTGATCGAGCTGCTCCGCCACGACCGGCGGTCGGTACCCACCGTGATCGTCCTCGGCGGCGGCTACGGCGACCGCGCCTGGCGACACAGCGCCCGGTTCCTGTATTGGTTGCTGACGGACAAGTCCGTCGAGCCGCCGGACAATGACGAGCTGGTGCTGATGCGCTTGCGCCGGCTGACACGGCAGCTGGACCCGGCGGAGCTGACGCTCGAGCCCGGACCCTACGAGTGGCGGTTGACCGAAGACGACCTGGTGGGGATCGTGCCGGGGATACCGAGGCAGACGAGGTTCCTCGGCTACCTCACGCGCAGCGGCGTCGAGCTACTGCTGGAGCGGCTCGGGATCTTCGCCGAGCTGCGCGCCCGTGGCTTCAACAACCCGATGGCGGACCTCGAGCTGTCGCACCCGCTCGGGCACACGCTGCGCCTGTGGAGCGACCCGCGTCGCAACGAGCTACTGCTCGAGCTGCGGGCCAACCGCAGCCAGAGGGCGGTGCCGGGTATGGAGGTGTTGGCCCTGGAGTGGCTGCTGCTGCAGAACCCGCGCACCCGTTTCTCGGACGACCGGCCGCCGCTTCCTGGCCAGCAGCATCCCGGGCTCGGAATCCTCAAGGAGGTCTTGGGCTGGCTGGTGATGGTAGGGGAGATGGTCGGCCTCGACGGGATCTTCTATGTTCCCTCGCACTACCACGTCGCGGCCCAGAGCCGGAAGCTGGTGCGGTTCCTCCGGCCCGAGCACGAGGCTCGTTTCCGCGCCCTGCAGGCGGCGCTTGCCAACGTGCCGCTGGCGGAAGCCACGGCACTCGTCGAACGGGGACGAGTAGTCGATGCCGCGAGCGGCGAGCCGGTGACCTGGGAGGGGTGCGCGATGGTGCTGCCGGCCTCCGAACGGCTCCGGGAGCTGGTTTTCTCCGACGAGTACGAGCGGCGTGTCGAGGAGGCAGCCGCGGGCCTCCGCTTCGCGGTAGCCGAAGCGGCGACCGGCGTCCCCGGATCCTGAGACGCTACAATGACGCGAGGCGCGGGCCAACACAACGGCGATGGTCGGTGGAGGGAGGCGTGATGATGAGGTCCTTGACGATGGGCGGGTCTCGAGCCCTCGCGCGGGCGATCCGTGGAGGGTGGGCCACGTGACCCGACGGTTCGCCCACGCGCTCGTCATCGGCGCCTCGTCGGGCATCGGTGAGGCGCTCGCGCGCCACCTCGCCTCCGAGGGGACGCGGGTCGCGCTGGTCGCGCGGCGCGGCGAGCGGCTGGCCGAGATCGCGGGCGACATCAACCGGGCCGCGGGCGAGGAGCGGGCCCTGACCTTCGCTCACGACGTTTGCCACCGCGACGAGGTCCCGGTGCTGCTGCAGGAGATCGCCCGCGCGCTTGGCGGGCTCGACCTCGTGATCTACTCGTCCGGCGTCGGCCACCCGGTTTCGTTCACCGAGTACAGCACGGACAAGGACGTCGACATGATCGAGGTCAACCTGCTTGGTGCGATGGCCTGGCTCAACCCGACCGCCGAGCGGTTCTGGCGGCTGCAGCAGGGGACGATCGTGGGCATCGGCTCGGTGGCCGGGGACCGGGGGCGTTCGGGCGCGCCCGCTTACAACACCTCGAAAGCGGCGCTGCACACCTACCTCGAAGCACTGCGCAACCGGGTTGGCCGCCGCGGTGTCAAGGTCGTTACGGTCAAGCCCGGGTTCGTGGACACGCCGATGGTGGCGGACTTCAAGAACCTGCCGATGGTGGTGTCCGCCGACCGCGCCGCGGCGATCATCCTCAGGAAGGCCGGACGGGGTGTCTCGACCGCTTACGTCCCGGCCCGTTGGCGCCTGGTGAGCCTGGTCGTCCGCTCGATCCCCTCGTTCATCTTCAAGTACCTGAAGGTATGAGCCGAATGCGCGACGCGCTACCGGGCCGGCAGGTCGAATGGGTCGAGGGTTGGGGCAGAGCGGCCGGCGCCGCCGGCTATGTCTACCGCCCGACGAACGTCGGCCAGATACGCGAGGTGCTGGAGCTTGCCCGCAGCCGCGGCGTGCCGGTGGTGCTGCGCGGGGCGGGCCGCAGCTACGGCGATGCTGCGCTGCTCGCGGAAGCTGTCGTCCTCGACCTTTCAGAGATGAACCGTATCCTCGGCTGGGATGCCTCGAACGGGGTCGCCCAAGTCGAGCCCGGCGTGACCTTCCACGACCTGTGGCGCTCGGTCCTCGCGGATGGCTGGTGGCCAGAGGTCGTCACCGGCACCATGACGCCGACTCTCGGTGGCGGTCTGGCGATGAACGTTCACGGCAAGAACAACTGGACTCGCGGCACACTCGGGGAGCACTGCCTGGAGCTCACGATGCTGCTACCGTCCGGCGAACTGCGGACGGTGACGCCCGAGACCGACGGGGAGCTTTTCCACGCCGTCATCGGCGGTTTCGGCCAGCTGGGGGTCATCGTCGGCGCCCGAGTTCGGCTCAAGCGGGTCCACTCCGGCCGCCTCGAGGTGCATGCGGTTGCGGCCCAGGACCTGGCCACGATGCTGCGGTTGGCCGACGACGCGAAGAATCGGTGGGAGTACGTGGTCGGCTGGATCGATGCCTTCGCCAGCGGCGGGCGCAGCGGTCGCGGGCTGCTCCACTTCGCCAACCACGTCAAGGCAGATGAGGACCCGGCCGCCCAGGAAAGCCTGCGGGCCGAGGCGCAGGACCTGCCGGCGAGGCTGGCAGGGGTGGTCCCGAAGGCGCTGCTCTGGAGGTTCCTCAAGCCCCTCACAAACCGGCCGGGGATGCGCCTCATCAACGCAGTCAAGTTTCGACTCGGGAGCACGATCGGCAACGACAAGCGGTACCGCCAGACGCTGGCCGAGTTCTCGTTCCTGCTCGACTACGTGCCGAACTGGGAGCGAGTGTACCTCCCGGGGGGCCTCATCCAGCACCAGTCGTTCGTGCCGGTGGCCGAGGCCGAGGGCGTGTTCGCGCGCCAGCTCGAGCTGTGCCGCCGGGCCGGGCTGCCCTCGTTCCTGGCTGTGCTCAAGCGGCACCGCCCCGACCCCTTCCTGCTGACGCACGCCGTCGACGGATTCTCGCTGGCGCTCGATTTCCCGGTCACGGCCTCGAACCGCGACCGCCTGTGGCGGCTGGTCGCCGATCTTGCTGAGCCTGTGGTCGAGGCCGGCGGCCGGTTCTATCCGGCCAAGGACGCAGCCCTGCCCGGCGAGCTGTACCGAGCCACCTTCCGCGATGGGCAGCTGGAGCGCTTCGCCGCCATCAAGGAGCGCACCGATCCCGGGCGCCTCCTGCGTTCTGCCCTCGCCGACCGCTTGCTCCTTCCCTAGCCCGGATCATTCACTCGCGATCTACTGCGACCAGCGATACGCCAGCCATCGCCGTGTTCTTCTCGTCTCGCTGTCCTCAACATACCTTCCAGGTATGCCTCCGGCAGCTCGACGCTCAGAACCCTGCGCTGACAGACGCCTCGCCGGTCTCGCTACGATCGCTCATGGACGACCCGGACTCAACTCGGACGAGCTGTTGCTCCGCTTGGAGGTCTGGCGTTGCTTCGGCTCGTTTCTCTCGAGCGAAGGTCGCCCAGGGAGGTTTGGTCGGGCCGGTTCCCCCGTTCCCGTCCGTTGGTATATCATTCGGCGACATGAAGTACACCAGACTACTCGTGGCAGCGTTCCTGGGAGTCGCGGTCTGCGGCACGGGCCAGGCCAACCTGATTTGGGACGTCGAGTCAGCGGGAGGCGCCCAGATCAACGCCTCGCACGCGGATCTGGAGTTCAACCCTGCGTCTGTGACCAAGGTGGCGACCACCTGGTGGGCGCTCGAGCGCCTCGGTGGCGACCACCGCTTCACGACCCTGTTCGGATACGACGGCAGCTGGAACCGCGAGGCTGGGGTCATCCACGGATCACTGGTCGTGACCGGGGGCGACGACCCCGACTTCCAACCCGAGAACGCCTTTCTGGTCGCCCGCGAGCTCAGGCAGTTGGGGATCCGAAAGGTCGACGGCGGCATCGTGATCCAGGGGAAGTTCTGGCTCGGCTGGGAGGGCGGTCCCTTCAAGCGGTCGCCCAACCCGGCGGTGCGCTCTCTGCAAGCCGGCGAAAGGTTGCTGCACTTGCTCGATCCGGATCATTGGACGGCCGACGAGCGGGCCGAGTGGGAGGAGCAGTGCAAGCGTCGGGGCTGGGATGTGGGCAGCCCGCCGGCGATCGCGGTCAGCGGGGAGGTGCACTTGGGGCGGGGCGTGCTGGCGAAACCCCTCCTTCGCCACCTCTCGAACCCGCTCTCCGTCATCCTCAAGCGGTTCAACGTCTTCTCCAACAACGACATCGAGCGGATCGCCGACGGTCTCGGTGGGGCCGCTCAGCTGCAGGCGTTCCTGCGCGAGAAGCTCGATGACACGGACCACAAGATCCGACTGGAGACCGCCTGCGGTGAGGGCTCGAACCAGATGACGCCGAAGCTGGTCGTCAAGATGCTGCGCGAGTTCCGCAGGGCGATCACCGCCTACAATCTCAGGCCGCGTGATCTGCTACCGGTGCCCGGCTGCGACCAGGGGCCGGTTCCCCGCATGTTTCCGAAACTGGCCAGCTCGGATTACGCCGGGGCGATGACCTTGAAAACCGGTACCCTGGGTGAGACGGACGGCGGCGTGGCGGTGCTCGCGGGCTACTTCAACACCGTAATGGGCGGCGACGTCCTGTTCTGTGTCGCCGCGACCGACGCCGGCGACAAGATCGATCGCTGGCGCAAGCGCGAGCAGAGGTGGGTCATCAACCTGATGATCCGGCTTGGGGGCGTGCGTGGCAAGCCGTGCGGGGCCCCGATGGTGCTGTCGGATGCGAAGGTGGAGGTTACGGGGTTGCCCGACTGACCTGAAAGGAAGGCGGAATGCTGGCCGACGAGGTCGAGCGACTGTGGCCCGAGCTGGAGTGGATCGACGATGGTGAGCTGAGGACGAAGGTCCGCGACTGCTGGGTGCGGGCATTCGAGCTCTCGCCGCTTGAGCCCGCGGACCTGGCGCAAATCCCATTCACACTCAAGGTCCCGGGCTGCCCGGTCTCGTTCCTCGCCCACAAGCGTCTGGTAGTCCACGTCGCTCGTTCCTCGGGAGCGAAGATCCGGGAGTTCTGCGGCGATGCACTCCCGGTCGACGATGATGTCTTGGTCGCCGGTGCGATCCTCGCCGATGTCGGCAAGCTGCTGGAGTACGAAGCGGATCCGAACGGTGGGACGCGGCAGAGCGCCCGCGGCAAGTACCTCCGGCACCCGTTCACCGGCGTGGCGCTGGCAATGGAGTGCGGGCTGCCAGATGCGGTCTGCCACATCGTTGCAACCCACGCCGGCGAGGGCGACATGGTGGCCCGGACCACGGAGGCGTGGATTGTCCATCACGCCGACTTCATGACCTACGAGCCGTTCGTGGCGCGGCTCGAGCCGTGATGCGCATCATCGTCAACCCTGCGGCTGCGGGCGGTCGTGTGGGCAGGGAGTGGCCGCGCCGGGAGGCACGGCTCCGGGCCCTCGGTGTCGAGGCTCCAGCGGTGTTCACCGAGGCGCCGTGGCACGCAACCGAGCTCGCTCAACGGGCGATTGAGGAGGGCTGTGAGACGGTGGTGGCTATGGGCGGGGACGGCACCGTGTGCGAGGCGGCCGAGGGGCTGTTTCGCGCCGGCCGCGGGCGCCTCGGGGTGCTTCCCCTCGGCACCGGCAACGATGCAGCCCGTACGCTCGGGATTCCGCTCGGCTTCGACGAGGCGGCTGCCACGCTGCTCGCGGGCCGGACCAGTCGCGTCGACCTGATAGCGGTCGACGGCCACCTGGTGCTCAACGCCATAGGCATCGGCCTGACCGGCGACATCAGCCGCCGCGCAGCGCGGATCAAGGTCGTCCGTGGCATTGCCGCCTACCTGGTGACGGCCATTGCGTCGCTGTTCGGCTACCCCGCTCCGGTGGTCCGACTGGAAACACCGGATCGCCGTTACGAGGGCACGATGACGATCCTCGCGGTCCACAACGGGCCCTCGACCGGGGGCGGCTTTCGCCTGACCCCGAGAGCGGTCCCGGATGACGGCCTGCTGGACGCCTGCCTGGTGGAGGGAATGGGTGCGCTGCGGCGGATTCCACGTCTGGTGGCCGGGCTGCGCGGCACGCTGGCTCAGATGCCGGGCAGCCTCGAGCTGCAGGCGCCGTACCTTGAGCTGTACTTCGACGAGCCGCTCCCCTGCCATCTGGACGGCAACGACTGGTCCCTGAAGCCCCCATCCGTGCGCTTCGCCATCGAGCCGGGCGCACTGGAGGTGGTCGTGCCCGGCCGCTCGACCTGTGAATCGCCGGGAACGACAGCCGTCGAATGACCGTTCACTGCGGGTGGGTGGCGGCCTCTCCTCTCTCTTCTTTCTTCTTGGGGGGGGTACGTCTCGCGTCTTTGGGGGGGGCGGGGGCAACTTAATCACTCAACAACTTAGTTACTTCCTAGGTCCTCATCCTCTCCGGCCCGCGATCGTTCCTCCCGGTACCTCGCCATGATCCTGCGGATCGGCTCGGTGCCGGCGTAGACCTGCCAGGATGCGATGGATTCGCCCTTGAGGACCGCGAGCCAGGCGGCGGGGATGGTCCAGTGGTTCGTGGGGTCCATTCTGCCGTCGGGTGCGTAGGTGCCCTCAGCAGTCCCGAAGACCGCCACCGAGTCCCCGGCTGCGAAGATCTCCTCGATGGTGATGGCGTAGTCGGGGAACAGGGAGAAGTATGCCTTCCAGGCGGCTCGCAGCCGTTCGCCGCCGGCCACGAGGTCGCCCTCTCCGTCGATCAGAACGTGGTCGGGCGACATCCACCCGGCCATCGCCTCGACGTCACGCCGGTTCATGGCCTCGACGAAATGCCGGACCACCTCGATGGCTTCCATGCTGACTCCAGAACACCATCATACCTCTGTTTTGGCGTGGAGCGCGTAGCAGTTACTATGTCTGGAGGGGTATGGAAACCTAATTACCTAACATCTTAATAACTTAATCACTGGTTGGGTGGGGGGCGATGTCCGCCCCACGCTCGGCCAGGAGCGCGCGCAGCACCGAGCGGTGGCAGTGGGACTCGTCCTCGCAGTAGCAGCCGACCGAAAAGTCAGTCTCGTGGGACAACGCCGCCAGCAGGTCGAGCACCCGCGCCGCCTCCGGCGTCGCCATCTCGGCCCGGTACTTGCGGACGAACACCTGCCACTCGCGCGACGTGGCCGCGGTCCGGGCCTGCTTCACCAGCTCGGCGCTCGGCGCCAGGTTCGGCAGCCAGACGTCGTACCAGTCATCGAGCGCGAAGCGCTCCTTGGGGACGCCGCGCGGTGGCCGGCGGACGGTGCCGATGCGCAGGCCCTCGTTGTGAAGTCGCGGCGTGCCCAGGCGCACAACGTGGATGCTCATGCCGAGAAGACCTCTCCCCGGATGATCTCATACATTGTCACGTCCGAGCCGGACGTGGAAGAGCGAACGGCTCGTTGGCCTCGCCGAGGGAGCCACGCACCATGAGATACGAAGGTCCGTCGTGGTTGAACAAGCCCGGGACCGGGGTCGCGTCGGGTGCGAGCCGGTCGGGTGCGAAGGCCAGGGTGACCGAAGAGACCGGTCCCGGGAGGCGGTCGAGCACGGCGTCGAGCGGCGGCAGCTCGGGACCAACCACGTCATACAGGGTTACCTTCTCGTTCTCCTGCTCGAAGCACAGAACGACATCCAGGTCCGGGGCGTAGTGGAGCGGTCGGCGGCCCTCGTTGAAGCAGAAGACTCCGTGCTCGCGAACGACTCCCAGCCGGCTGGAGACCGGCGTCCGGCTTTCCAGGAGGCGGTGGAGGAGAGTCACGTCGTCGTTGTCGTCGAGGTCGAGAAGGCGCACCTGGCCGGGGCCGGCAGGGCGGCGGCTGGGCACGGTGAAGACGTGCTCGGGCACCACGCGGAAGCCGAACGGGGTGAAGTACTCGGGGTGCTCGGTGGTCAGGATCTGGGTTGGGAGTCGATCCTGGCAGTGCTCGAGCACCTCCTCCATCAGCCGGCGGTAGTGCCCACGTCGGCGGTGCTCGGGGTGCGTGGCGACGCCATGGATGGCGCCGACGATCTGGCACCTCCCTTCGATCACCAGCGGCAGCTCGATGAGCCCCACGTGGGAGACGAGGCGGCCGGCGTCGGTGGCGATGAACGGCGTCGAGACCTGCTCCCACGGCGCGCCCAGGATGCGGGCGCGGTCGGCGCCCCGCGCCAAGCCGGGGAAGACTAGATCGAGAAGATCCATGAGCCGGCCGAGGAGACCGGGGTCTTCGGCAAAGGAGCCCTGCATCAGACCCTCCTTCGGTGAGCGGTCCTGGCGCCGAACGGCGCTACAGCACGCGGTCCACGGTTGCCACGTCCACCAGCCCCCGGCAGCCATACAGCGCCGGCAGGACATCGGCGTCGGAACGTACGCGTCGCAGCTCGGCAACCTTCTCGGTCCCCGCCCGGTAGGCCGGCAGGTACATCCGGCCCAGGATCGGGTGCTTCGCCCACGGTCCGGACAGCTTTCCCGCCCGCTCCTCGGAGACCACAAAGTCGCGGCGCAGGACTGCCTCGACGTCAGGCTGTGCCCAGCCCTCCTGCCAGGTGAGGTACGAGGCCTGGTTCTTGGCATCGTCCTGGAGCAGCGCCAGCAGGGTGCCGATCTGGAGATCTTCGTCCGGCAGCTGGTCGATCTCGGTCACGCCGTGTGCCATCAGGATGGCATTGTTGGCGATTCCCTCGGCGAGTGTCGAGTAGCGGCTGTTCATGGTCAGGATGGTGCCCTCGAAGCCGACCTTGCCCAGCGTGTAGAGGTGTTGAACGTAGGCGAACGTCGTGACGTGGCCGGGGACCACCTCGTGGCTCACGAGCTGGACGAACTCCGGCACCGAGATCTCGAGCGACGCGTTGATCTCGTACGTGGCCTCGTACTCGGGTCGGCCGTCGGCGGTGCGGGCGCGGCCGACGTAGTTCATCGAGCCCGAGAACCATGCGTCCTTGATGGCCAAAAACTCCACGTTGGAGCGTGGGACGCCGTGCACCTCGGCCGGGAGGTGGGGCAACACCTTCGCCACGGTCGCGGCGTCCAGCTCGGCGATGAAGGCGCGGCCGAGCGCCGGGATCGTGGGCGGAGGGACCATGCGCTCGCCGCGCCAGGCGTCGGCGGCGTCAAGCAGATCGGCGTCGTTGTCGGCGGGGTAGCCGGCGCGGCCGAGCAGGGCCCCGAGGCGTTCGCGCTGCGTGCGCGGGTCGGATTGCGTCGGCGGGGCGGCGGTCGAGGCGAGCACGGAACGTTCGTAGGGAACCGGCTCGCCGCGGTCGAGGACCTCGAGGGCTAGATCCCACATCACTTCGAGGCACTCGCCGAGCCCGGCCAGAAACTCCCCCCGCGGGCCGCCCACTGCGGCTGCGCCGTCGCGCAGCTCTCCTATCGCCCCGGGGACGTCGATCGCCTCGATGTAGGCTTCCAGCGCCGTACGGTCCGGCTCGGATGCGGAGAGACCGCCCGCGGCGCGGACCGCCGCGGCCCTGGCATGCGAGTACGCCTCCGGCAGGGGCTCGTCGGAGCACCACGAGTCAGCGATGAAGCGGCCCGTTCCGGAAGGGTTCATGACGTCGCCGCCCCAGACGGTATCGATGGCGAGAATAGAGGTGGCGATGGCGTGGTCGAGTTTCGAGTCGGTCATTACGGGCCTCCCTGACGAAGGCGTGCAGCGGTCACGGTTGGCGACCAGGGGGCTCGACCAGCCGGCGCGGGGCGCGGACGACCGCGCGCACGTCCTCAGGTCTGCTTCTTCTTGCCGGTGGAGATGCCGAGCGGCACATAGGCCGGACAGAACCCCACCAGGCTGGTGATGAGGAAGATCGCGGCGATGATGCCGAGGACGATGGCGAGGGTGCCGTGGATGGTTCCAGTGAAGTACAGCACGATCACCACCGCCACGATCAGAAGCCGGATGATGCGATCGGCCGCTCCCATGTTCGTCTTCATGATGTCCCTCCAGTCTGCGCGAGTCGTATTCGGACCGCCGCCCCCGAGCGGACGGGCCCGATGGAGGAAACAGGCAGAAGCGCCGGTCTACTCCAGAGACTATGTCGCGGCTGCGGTCGCTCCCTTCTTCGCCAGGGCGGCGCGCACGCGCTCGGGCGTCATCGGCAGGCGGTAGAAGCGCAACCCGGTGGCGTCGAAGACGGCGTTGGCGATGACTGCACCCATCGGCACGATCGCAGGTTCGCCGCCGCCCTGAGGATCCAGCTCGTCGTTTCGCACCAGGACGGTTTCGATCTTCGGAACCGCCGAGAACCGGGGCAGGAGGTAGGTGTCGAAGTTGCGGTCGAGGATCTCGCCGCCGGTAAAGCGCAGCTCCTCGGACAGGCAGTAGCCGAGCCCCTGTGTGACGCACCCCTCCATCTGCATCTTGGCGCCGGTGGGGTTGACGATGATTCCCATGTCCTGGGCCGCCACCACGCGGTCGACGTGCACCGTTCCCTTTTCGAGGTCCACCGTGACGTCGGCCATCAGCGTCACGTAGGTACCGGCATCGATCCCGCACGCGACGCCGCGCCCGCGCCCCTTGCCCGCGGGCGCTACGCGCGGTTTCCAACCGTACGCCTTGGCGGCCGCCTGCAGCACCCGCCGCATGCGCTCGTCGGTCAGGTTGCGCAGCCTCAGCTCCACCGGGTCAATTCTCGCCGCAGCGGCCATGATGTCGATCTGCGATTCCTTGGCGAAGACGTTCATGTTGGCGCCCGGGGCCCGCCACGGACCGATGCCGAACAGGTGCAGGTCCCTGCCGCGGCCGTGCCAACCACCGGCAACGCTGATCGACACATTGGGAATGTCGTAGAACACTGCCGCCCCGCGATCGCCCGCCGCGATCACGTGGTAGTCCCACAGCGAGACCTTGCCATTCGCGTCAAGCCCCGAGACCAGCTTGACGACCGCCGCCGGATCAAAGGTGTCGTAGAAGAACTCCTCCGCGCGGCTGAACCTGACCTGCACCGGCTTGCCGGTGATCTGCGATAGCTTGGCGGCCTCAGACGTCTGCAGGCCGGCGCTCTTGCCGCCGAAACCGCCGCCGACGTAGGGCGTGATCACGCGGACGTTCTTGGGATCGAGGCCCAGCTCCTCGGCCAAGCGGTCGCGGGTCGGGAACGGGGTCTGGGTTGACGCCCACACCGTCGCCTTGCCGCTCTTGACGTCGGCGATCGTAGTGTGCGGCTCTATCGGCGCGTGCGCCACGTAACCCTTGTGGAACGTCGACTCGAAGACATGGACGGCGGCGGTGCGAGCTGCCGCGACATCGCCACGGGAGCTGGTCACCTCGCCTTTCCCGGCCACCTTCACCAGGTGGTCGAACACGGTCTCGGTGTCGAACGGCGGCTGCGGCTTGTCCCACGACGCCTTGACGCGCGAGAGTGCCTGGTCAGCGGTCTCGGGATCAGCGTGCAGCACCGCCACCAGATCCTTCTTGTTGACCACGGTCACCCCGGGGATCTTGGCGGCCGCCGAGGTGTCCAGCTTGGTCAGCTTGGCGCCGTGTGCCGGCGGGCGCAGGATGCGGGCGTACAGCATTCCGGGCAGCCGTACGTCGCCGGCGTAGTGGCCCGCGCCGCTCACCTTGTCGTGCCCGTCGAGGCGCAGAGGCGAGGTCCCCATGACGGTGAACTCGGACGCCTTGCGCAGCACCGCCTTGTCGTCCACCGTGCGCAGGATTCGCCTGCCCTTGGCGAGCTCGCCGTAGGTGACCTTGCGTGTAGGTTGGCCGGTGACCGACACGACGCCGTTCTCGACCACCAGCTTGGAGCGCGGCACGCCCAGCTTCTCGGCGGCGAGCCGCAGCATCACGGCCCGTGCCTCGGCCGCTGCCGCGCGCAGCACCGGCCCGAACATGCGCGTCGTCAGCGAGCCGAACGTACCCATGTCCCACGGGCAGCGGGCGGTGTCGCCCATCACGATCTCCACCGCGTCGAAGGCCACGCGCAGCTCCTCAGCCACCATCTGCGGCTGCGAGGTCATGACTCCCTGGCCCATCTCGATCTTGCCCGTGAACACCGTCACCCGGCCGTCCTCGGCGATCCGCAGGTAGGCGTTGAGGTCCTCCGGGTAGAGCCGACGCCGCTGGGCGAGGAGAGCGGACGGCTTGGTAGTCACCAGGACCACCACCCCACCGCCCACGAGCTTGACGAACTGGCGGCGGTCAATGCCGTGTCGTTGGGTCATGACGCACCTCCGGCCCCGTGCGCTACCTCCTCGATCGCGGCGATGATCCGTTGGTGGGCCCCGCAGCGGCACAGGTTGTCCTCCATGCCCTTGACGATCTCCTCCCGCGATGCCTTGGGATGCGCGCGCAGGAAGGCGTAGGCATTCATGATCATCCCTGGCGTGCAGTAGCCGCACTGGAAGCCGCCGTGCTCGATGAACGCCTCCTGCAGCGGGTGGAGCTTGCCGCCACGGGTCAGACCCTCGATAGTGACGACCTCGGCGCCGTCGACCGATGAGACCGGTACGCTGCAGGAGCGCACTGCCTCGCCGTTGACCACCACCGTGCATGCTCCGCAGATGGCCTCGCCACACCCATACTTGGTGCCGGTGAGCCCGAGATCGGTCCGCAGCACCCACAGCAGCGTCCGATCACCGTCGGTTTCCAGCGTCGTGGGCTTTCCGTTCAGCCGGAACCGGATGGTCTTCTTCATGCCCCCCTCCTTCTGGGCCCTACAGGGATCTCAGGAAACGATCCTACCGCTGCCCGCGTCCGTCGTCACGTTGCGGGGCGCAGTTTCGCGAGAACCCCGGCATCCACCCACCACAGGTTGTTGCTGCCGTTGGCTGCGGTGTGGAGCTGCGCCACCAGCGCGCGGTAAGTCGTCGGCCTCGGCGTGCCGGCCGGGATCCGGCGGCTGGTGAAGAAGAGCTGTGAGCCATCTGGCGAGAGCGCCGGGCAGTAGTCCAGCGCAGGAGAGTTGAGGGGTTCGGGCAGTGCCCTCGCAGGGGTCCAGCCGCCCTCGTCGGTGGCGAAGCTGATGTAGAGGTCGCCGCCTCCGGCGTCTCCCGGTCGCGCCGAGCCGAACAGGATCCAGCGACCTTCCGGCTCGATCAGGGCGTTGAACTCGGGGCCACGGCTGTTGATCTGCGGGCCGAGGTTCTCGGGTGCGGCGAACCCGTCGCCGTCGGCGCGGGCGAGATAGAGGTCCTCGCCACCGAGGCTGTCTTCCCGCTTGGCCGTGAACACCAGGTCCCCGCCGCGAGTCAGGGTGGGGTAGAACTCGTCGCCAGCGGCGTTGATCGAGGCCGGCAGTGGCGCCGGCTGGCCCCAGTCATCGTCACGGCGGGGGGCGCGCCACAGGTTCCAGTCGCCCGCCTCGGTTTCCCCCGGGAGCGGGCGCGGAGAGGCAAAGTAGAACCAACGGCCGTCCGGGGTGACAAACGGCTCGAGGGCGGGCTCACCTTCCAAGAAGGACGGGATCTCGGGGAGCGACCACGAGCCGTCGGCCAGTTGGCGCAGGCGCACGATCGTTCCTGCGCTGCCGTTGGCCAACGAGTAGTAGAGCTCGCGACCGTCGGGTGTCCACGCCGTGTCGCGCTGGTTGAGATCGGTGTCGACGATGCCGGGCGCGAACTGAACCGGTGTGGCGCCGGGCGTTTCCTGCCCCAGCCAGGCGCCGCGCGGGGCCTGGGGCGCAGCTGCCGGCCTTTCTCTAGCGGGTGTACAGGCGAGACTGGTGAGAACGAGCACGGCGAGCCCACATTGGACGGCCTCTCGTGCAGTGAGAGACGCGAGCCGGCGAGACCTGCAGGCGCCTGACGGTCTCCATAACATGGCGGCCTCCTTTACTGGGTGGGTTGGGTTTACACTCATGAGAGATACGGGCTCACCGCGGAAGGTTTACCTGGGGGCCGAGGCCCGCTGCGGCACGGGGATACGCCGCAGTGCCTCGGCGGCGTACAGACGTACTTCCCAGTCGTCGTCGCGGGTGGCTGGCTGAAGGGCTGCGGCGGCCTCCCCGGTACCGACGCGCAGCAGTGCGAGCACTGCCGACCGTCGCACCGCCGGCTCGGGATCGTCGAGCCTTGTCGCAAGCATCGTCACGGCCGGCGGAGCGCCAAGAGCCCCCAGGGCATCCGCCGCTGCCGCGCGCTGCCACGCATGGGGGCTGGAGAGAAGCTCGGTAGCCGTGCCGCCCATCGCGGGGGAGCCGAGGTCGGCCAGCAGCGTCATGGCCGTGACGCGGATGTGCACCTCGGGGTCGTGGAGAAGAGTCTCGACCGGACCGATGCACTCCTGACTGCAGACCTCCGAGAGGCTGCGCAGGGCCCAGTAGCGGACGTCGGCCACCGGGTCGGCGAGCGCCGTCTGGAGCGCGCGCAGGGTGCTCTCGGAGTGCATCCGTCCGGCTCGCCTAGCGGCCAGCACGCGCAGCTCGGGGCTCTCGTCGGCGAGCAGGCTCAGCATCGGCCGGACTCCCGTGGCGCCCGACCGTGCGAGCCGATCGGCGAGCGACCACCTGCGCCGCGGGTCCTGCTCCCGCCGGATTTCGACGGCCAGGCTCTGAGCCCTCGCGGACAGCCACCGGGACGGGAGGACGTGCGCGGCGATGGCCCCCGCGCCGCCGCCGTAGAGCAGGATCGAGGCCGTCATGAGAAGCGCCGTGTACAGCGACACCACCGCCGCCACCTCACGCCTGCGTTCGGGGCGGTCCCGACCGAAGAGCACTCGGCAGGGCAGCGCGATCAGCCTCCCGATCCAGGCCGGGAAGGGCAGGAGGAACGGAGCCGAGCGACGGTACCGCTCGTACGCCTCCGGGTGATGCCGCCTCATCTGCAGCTCCTCCAACATCGCGACGGCGAGGATGACCATGGTCGACAGCAGCCACGGGAGCGACGCGCTGATTCCCCATGAGCGCCTCGGGTACATCCCGCGCTCCAACAGCAGGTAGAGGCCGTAGCTCCACACGATCCAACCCAGGTACTGGGGGTGACGGGAGAACCGGTACACCGACCGCTCGGCGATCGGCAGCCCACGGACACGGGCCGAGAGCCAGGCGAACGTCCCGAGGAAGAAGATCAGGAGCCCGGAGGAGACGAGGATCAGGACGACCGGCCAATAGCCGTTGACACCGAGAGTGCCGAGCAGCCGTCTGAGCAGGTCGTACGGGACCCGGATCACGAGACCCAGACGGGACAGCTCCAGCGACAGGTCGAGCACCGGCAGCCAGACGACGTTGAGCAGGCCGAGCCCGGCCAGGAAGAACATCACGCCGGCGAACTGGGCGAACAGCGGCAGGATGAAGGCCAGGCCTCCCGCCGCCGCGAGCCCTGCTCGCCGGGTGGCGAAGCCTGCAACCACGAGCAAGACCATGGCCGCAAAGCAGCCGTATCCGAGAGCTCTGACGTGGAAGTGAGCGATGAAGAGCTCGGTCTTCAGATGGCTGACACGGTCGGCGTGAGAGTCGAAGCCGGGGGTCTGGACTGTCTCCTGCAGGAAGCTGTCCGCCACCCGCGGCAACTCCACCGTGGCGAACGTCAGTCCCGCCGTGAAGACTGCCGAGAGGAGGAAGATGAGGGCATCGCGAGGCGTGATGCGAGACATCGTCCGACCCTCCGGTGACATGGTCCCTGAGCCTGCGACAGTATCATGAACGCAGCTGTGCCTGCGCGGGCGTCGCTTGCGAGGTCACGATGCCCACGAGTTCTGAAGCTGGTGCGAACGTCGGCTGAAGGTGAGGTTAACCCGCGCCTCTTCGCGGATGCAGGTGCTCCTACCCCGCTCGGATCAGGACCGCCGCCCTGCCGCTGCGCAGCGCTGGAGCATCCACAGCGATCAGCCCCTGCTGGGCAGCCATCGCGAGCGAATCCTCAAAGGCCGGCTGCGAGACGTGTCCTTTCGGCTCGACGATGAGGAGACGCCCTCCCGGCCTGAGGGCCGCAGAGATCTCGGCGAAGAACGCCGCCTGGTCCGGCACCTCGTGGACCATGTGAAGCAGGCACGCGAGGTCAACGCGATTCTCCAAGTCACCGATGCACAGGCCTTCGGGACCGGCCTTACGGATGTCGATGCGCTGAAGCAGCCCGGCCCGTGCGGCACGGCGTCGCAGGCCCGCCAGCATGCGCTCCTGCAGGTCAACGGCGACCACCAGGCCGGACGGCCCGACCAGGCGCGCCAGGTCGAGAGTGAAGAAGCCCATGCCGCAGCCCGGCTCGAGCACGGTCATCCCCTCGCGTACGAACGACTGGAGAATCTCGCGCGGGTTTTCGAGCAGGCGTCGCAACGGGTTGACCAGCCAGTATCCGAGCCACCACGGACAGACGTGACGGGCCATCAGACCTCCGGTTCCCTCAAGCGTACAGCGGCACGATCTCGAACCGGGTGACATCCACGAGCCCACGGTCGGTGAGCTTCAGCTCGGGGATGACTTCCAGGGCGAGGAAGCTGAGAAGCATGAACGGATCCTCGAGAGAGCTTCCAAGCTCGCGCGCGGCGGCGAACAGGTGGCCCAGCTCTTGGCACACCTCGGCCAGCGGCCGGTCGGTCATCAGGCCGCCGACCGGCAGGGGGAGGAGTGCGAGCACGCGGGTCCCTACGGCAGCAGCGAGCCCACCGCCGGCCGCGGCCAGGGCCCGGACAACGGTAGCCATGCTCTCGTCGTCCATTCCCGCCACCACCAGGTTGTGATGATCGTGGGCGACGGTGCCGCCGATCGCACCCCGTGAGAGATCGAGGCCGCGCACGAAGCCGAGGCCGATGTTTCCGCTGCCCCGGTGGCGCTCGATCACGGCCAGCTTGGCGACCCTCGCCTCGGGGTCGGGCACCAGCAGGCCATCCCGCCACGGCATTTGACGCGCCGCGCAGGCGGTGACCAGCTGACCGGGCGTGGCATCGATGACGCGGACGGGACGGTCGGGGCCCCGGATCTCGAGGTCGAGACGGTCTGTGTTCACCGTGAGGGCGCCGAGACGGGGCGACTCGGCGGCCTCCGGCCAGGCTCCCGCCGGCTCGCCTGCCCGTGCCGCCAGGCGCCCTCGAGCGTACACCGCGGCAGGCCGGAGCTCGCGCAGGTCGTCGCACACGACGAGATCCGCAACCCGCCCTGGTGCAATCGCTCCGCGGTCCGGGAGGCCGTAGATGCCCGCCGGGCTTCGGGTTGCAAGACGGACAGCATCGAGGGGCTCGAGCCCGGCGCCGACGGCGAGACGGACCAGGTGGTCGATGTGTCCCCGCACGACCAGGTCTTGGGGATGACGGTCATCCGTACACAGGGCGCAGCGATCGATCGTCCGCAGCGAGAGGATGGGCAACAGGTCGAGAAGGTTGCGCGCTGCGGTCCCTTCCCGGAGGAGGATGTTGATGCCGAGCCGCAGCTTCTCCCGAGCTTCGTCCACGCTCGTGCACTCGTGGTCGGTGAGAATTCCCGCGGCGGCGTAGGCCTGCAGCCAACCACCGCTCACCCCCGGCGCGTGGCCGTCGAGCGGTCGTCCTCGGAACGCATCGATCTTCGCCCACAGCGTCTCGTCGCCAAGGACCGCGCCCGGCACGTTCATCACCTCGGCCAGGCCCAGCACGCGCGGGTGACGGCCGAGCTCGGTGAGCTCGGCGGCGTCGAGGGCTGCGCCGGAGCCGGCGAGGTGGCTCGCGGGGACGCACGACGGGGCGTTCACGAGGACGGTCAGGGGCAGGTCCTCCGACGCGTCCAGGATCCAGCGCACGCCGTCCATTCCGGCCACGTTGGCGATCTCGTGCGGGTCGCAGATCACGGTGGTCGTGCCCCTGGGTACGACGGCGCGGGCGAACTCCAGCGGCGTGACGAGGCTGCTCTCGAGGTGCACGTGGGCGTCGATGAGGCCGGGCATCAGGAAGCGACCACCGGCATCGACGGTCTCGCGCGCCTCGCGTGCGGGACCCACGGCCGCAATCCGGTCACCGACGACCGCCACGTCGGCGCGGCGTAGCTCGCCGCTGAGCACGTCGACCAGGGTTCCGCCCGCCAACAAGAGGTCGGCGGGCTCGTCCCCGCGCGCAACTGCCAGCAACCTGCGCACGCTTTCGTCCATCGGGCTCCTTCCCATCCAGCATTATTCCGCAGACGCGTGCGGGTGCCCAGAGGGTGCGCAAGTGTGACCGCGGGCCAACTCCGGGTACATTGACAGCGATGGAGATCGAGTCGGTGGTCCACGAGCTGTCGCCGCGAGTGATTGCGTACTGCCGCGGGCTGATCCGCGACGTCGCGCTCGCGGAGGACGCCGCCCAGGACGCGCTGGCCGCGCTCGTGCAGCGGTGGCGCCGGAAAGGAGCTCCTCGGTCTCCGGAGGCGTTTGTGTTCGCAGTCGCGCGCCGGAGGGCCGTACGGGCGATCGTGCGGAGGCGTCTGCTGGCACCATTCGAGGCTCACGCTGCCCCAGTCACGGCGCCGCAGCCGCACCTCAGGGCCGAGCAGAGTAGCGAGCTCGAGCGCGTGCTCGGTGCTGTAAGCCGGCTGTCGCGCCGAGACCGCGAGGCGCTCCTGCTGGTGGCAGTTGCCGAGATGGACTACCGCGACGCCGCCTCGGTGCTCGGAGTTTCGCTGCCGGCCTTGAAGATGCGGGTACATCGGGCGAGACAGCGCCTCGTGGCGGCGCTCGACGGAGGTGCACCATGAACGAGGAACAGATCGACACCGTGCTGCGCCGGGCGTTGTCACCGGCGCCCGCGATGGCCGCCCGGGTGGCCGAGCGAGCGTTGAGGCAGGGAGGCGGCAGTCCTCAGCGAAGGGTGGGAGCGATCGCGCTCGGGTCGTTGGCAGTGGCGGGCCTGCTCACCCTCGCGATCCTGTCGCCGCGCCCTGGTTCGCCAGCTCGGGCCTCCGAGGTGTACTCGGTAGACGGCCTGGTCGTCGGCGTTTCATCCACGGGAACCACCTGGATCGTGGGGCCCGATGCGGGCGTCGACGCCGATCAAACACGCATGATCGTCATGAGAGGAGAAGCACAATGACCAGGATCAGACTCTTCGTGGCTGCTGTTGCAGTCGGTGTCGCGCTCTCAACAGCGGTCCCGGCGGCAGCCGGGGGCGAGGGACCGCCGATCCCCGCGCTCGACCATCGCATCTCACTCGAGCTCCGCGATGCCGTCCCCCAGAAGGTGTTCGAGACCTTCGGGAAGCTGCTGGCGTCGCCCGGAAAGGGCTCGCCGGCAGGCCCGGTAGTGCACGTCAAGGTGAAGCCTGGCATCGAGGGCAAGCTGACGATCTGCCTGCGTGACGTCACGGTGCGCACCACCCTCCGAGCCATCTGCGAGAGCCTGGAGTGCTCGCTGACGTGGAGGCGCGACGGCGACGACTATCTGCTGGTGGTGAGCCCTGCCAAAGACGCCGCTGCTCGTAAGGAGACGAACCACGAGCAGCCGGCGTCACTCGACCAGCCAGTCGACCTCAAGCTCGAGGGGGCCAAGCTGACCTCTGTGCTTCGCACGGTTGGTGGCATCACCAACCGGAAGGTGCTGATCGACGAGGCGCTCGACGACCGCGTTGTGAGCCTGACGGTCAAGGAGACGCCGGTTCGGGAGGTGTTGGATCGGCTGTGCAGCCAGGCCGGATGCACGTGGGCCGAGACGAAGCTCGGTGTCCTGACGTTCTCACCCCGTTGACCGGCGATCGAGCCTGTCCAGCAGGGCCTGCCGGCGCTCGAGGCTGGTCTGCGGCCAGTAGCGGTCGCGGTCGTAGTACTCGGGGACGGACGGGACGCCAGGCGGGAGAACAACCCACGGTTGCTTCGAGGACGTGAAGATGTGGATGTCCGGAGGCAGCCGGTCGGGCTCGATCAGGGTGCCGACGCGCACGAAGTGGACTGCGTCTCCCGCCCCGGCGTAGTTGCTCCACAGTGCGACCCGGCAGCTCGGGCAGCGACTGATCTTCTGGCCCTTGCCGCTGGCAGACGGCGTCGGCACGACCTCCACCTCGCCCTCGAGTAGGACCACGCGGTCGGCCTCGATCATTGCGTTGATCGCGAACGCTGACCCGGTCTCGCGCTGGCACCAACGACAGTGGCAGCAGTGGACGAAGAGCGGCTCGCTCGTCAGCCGGTATTGCACCGCGCCACAGGTGCAGGCACCGTCGTAGGTGGGGGTTGAGCTGTCGTCCATGAGTCGTCTCGCTTTCTTCTCACGTCTCGGCTTGTGAGAACAGCCGGTGAGAGTCGATCGTACCGGAGTCCCCATCGAGCGCCTCGTTCATGAGCTCGGAGATGAAGAGGCACGGGTCGAGCCCGAGCTGATCCAGCGCAGCCTCGGCAGCGGCACCGCGGCCCAGAACGGGAGAACGGTGACCAGGAAACGGGCCTCTTCGTAGCGCTCGCCGACCGTCAGCACGGTGAGCGTCGCGAGGCCCACCAGGACCAGGAGTACATCGGGAGAACCCAGCAGAGAAGGGATCCTCTTCCGGTCTCGCAGCATTCCACCCAGAATGAGGGCTGCGCCACACAGGGAGAGCGCGAAGCAGATTTGCACCAGCAGCCGGTACGGCTCGAGGATCGCATCCTGTGGGTTGTAGCCATAGGTTCGCGTGGGTACGTTGACGACGACCTCCCCGAACCGCTGCAACACGTGGACGGCGCTCCGCACCGGGTGACGCAGCACGTAGCCGGCAACGGCCCGCGCCAGGCGCCTGCTGTTCTCCGTGTGCTCGGGCGTGTTGAGGTTTGCCCACCTGCCGGGCGCCAGGGGAGCCGCGTGGATCTCGTTGACGAGCTTCGGCACCTGGAACTCAGGCTCGTCCTTCCACACGTGGTAGAGGTTGAAGCCGCCGTGGTTGGTCCACGTCACCTGCCCGTGCGCGGCCAGGATGTACGCGTGCCAGGAACCGGAAAGCAGAAGAACCGGAGCCAGCACCCAGAGCAGGGAGCGCCGACCCTTGCGACGCAGCAAGAAGTACGCATACGCCAAAGGCAGAGGCAGAAGGAACAGGAAGAACGGACGCGCCAGCTCGGCCATCGACAGGAAGAACCCCGAGGACACGAGCAGGCAGGCCGTCCTCGTCCTCGATTCCGCCTTCGACCCCAGCAGCAAGAGAGCCACGAACAGGAGGACGAACAGCGGAAAGAAGATGTCGTAGGTCTGGGGGTTGCCGCGGTGCACGATGGTGGTTGCCCAAAGAAAGAGAATGGACAGCAGGAAGGCGGCGGCCATCCGCGGGGGCGACGGCCCCGATAGGAGGATGGCAACGACGTACACGCCGACCAGTGCCGCGCGATAGAGGAAGCCGGTCACGAAGGTAGCGTTGCCGGTGTGGAGAACGTCGAGGATCTCCGCGGTAGCGATCACGGGCGGGATCGGCACCCCCAGGTCCCTGAGGAACCTCCACAGGGAGCTGGCGCTGGTGAAGTCCTGCGGGGCGTAGATGTTCATCCACGACACTGCGGGCTGGCCCGACGAGTGGCGCGTGAGATAGACGCCGATCGGGATGAAGGCTGCGATCATCAGCGCTGCAGCGAGCCGGCGCCGGTCGCGCATCAGAGCGTCGGCAATCCTGCGGGCGATCGTCACGCGGCCTCTTTCGTGAACCGGTGCAGCGGTCTCAGCATGGTGGCCCGCTCCAACGATACCAAGGCGGCCCGTCGGCGCCCGCTGCGGGCCGTGTCCGCTCGGCTGCTCAGCTGTCGTTGTCGAGCGCGAACGGTGTCTGCGGCGAGGTCCGCACCGTGAGCTGGAAGACGTCCGGGCGAGAGTAGTGGCCGGCCACGTCGAGGCTCCGCCGCGCCGCCGCGACCCGCGCCGGCTCGACGTCGGCGTACACGATGCCGTGCTCCTTCCGCAGCGGCCCTGCGGCGAGCTTTCCACCCGGCTCGACAACCACCGAGTCGCCCTGGTTGATCCACTCGTCTTCGTCCGTGTACAGCTGGTCGCGCCCCGGAAAGTCGGCGGGTATGTCGGATCCCTGCAGTGACGTGCCGGAGCCGACGACCCAGCACCGGCCCTCCCGGGCGATGTGCTGCATGCTGCCGATCCAGCCGTCGCCGCAGTCCCACGTCGGCGCCACGTACAGCTCGACGCCCTGGGCGTACAGCGCGTAGCGCGCCAGCGGCATGTAGTTCTCCCAGCAGATGAGGGCGCCGAGCCGGCCGCACGGACTGTCGAGCACGCGCAGCCCGGACGCATCGCCGAAGCCCCACACCATCCGCTCGGGGTTGGTGGGCATCAGCTTCCGGTGCCGGTTGCGGACCTCCCCGTCGGGTCCGATCGTGACGTAGGTGTTGTAGAGCGTCGAACGGCTCAGCCGGTCGTCGCGCTCGTCGATCCCGCACAGGACGTGAACCCCGTGCTTCCTGGCGGCAGCTCGCAGCGGCGCGAGATCGTCCGCGGAAAGGTCAACCGCGTTAGCGACCAACCGAGCGTGGATCTGCTCGGTCAGCCTGATGTCGCTGCCGGGGCGCAGGCGCCACATCCAGGTCGGGTAGCCGGGGACGAACGTCTCGGGGAAGACGATCAGCTCGGCGCCGGCGGTGGCTGCTTCCTCGGCGAGCCCAACGGCTCGTTCGAGGGTGGCAGCTCGGTTCAGCAGAATCGGGGGGTGCTGGACGACGGCGATCTTCGGCATGACGCGCTCCTTGCTCGCGGCCTGGGATGGTTTCCTCAGCTTCCAAGGCGCGGGCACCCGGGTTGATTCCCAACCCACTCTTAGCCTGGATGATACAAGAGCGATCGCAGCGAGATTGGCCGGCAGATCGCGGGCGGGTGATCCGGGCCGGGGTTTAGAGTGCTACGCTCGCGGCGTGAGAAGGGGGCTCTGTTCCGCCTTCAGGTTGGCTGCAGGTGCGGGTGCGACCGGCTTGGCGCTTGCCCTGGCTCTTCTCTGGCCGAGCCCTGCCGGCGCATGGGAGTGCCACGACCTGGTGACCGACCGTGCGTTGCAGACGCCGGCGGAGAAGGCGGTTTCTGGGCAGCAGGTGGAGGTCGAGTCCCTCGAGAGTTTCCTGGAGGCCGAGGGGTCCGGCCTGGCCGGCGAGATTGCGGCTTATTACGACTGGCTCGACCTCCACGGGGTGCCGGGCCGGCACGTGCGTCGGAGCTGCGATCCCGCGACCCCGACCCGCGCCGAGCTCCTGGCCGCTCTGCGCCTCAACCCTGCGACCAAGGTGCCCTACGTGCTGCGCCTGCTGCCATCCGAGCCGCGGGCGGATCACGTCCTTCCCCTGAAGGACGTCTCGGCGTACCTGAAGCCGCATCCGCCCCTGCAGAAGGACTTCGTCGCGGCGCCACCCGGCTCGATGCTGAGCGTCGGCGAGATTCTGCGGACCTACTCCGACGAGCCGGACTGGGGGATGGACCGCGACCTGTGGAGCCACCCCGAGTACGGCTACGGCACCGAGCCGTACGGCAAATCGATGGGCGTCTCCAGCCAGGCGGCATTCCACATGAAGTTCGTCCACGAGCCGTGGCTCGTCCGCACCTTCGTCCCCAAGCTCGCCGACGGCATGCCGCTCGAGCGCATCGACCTGTTCACCCGTCTTGCCCGCTTCGCGTTCCGGACCGGGCACGCGTACTGGGGCTGGCGGTTCGGCGCCTGGGCCCTCCACTACGTCCAGGATCTTGCCCAGCCGTACCACACGCGAGCGTTTCCCGGCGCGGGCGTTGGCTACTACCTGCGCTACATCCTGTCCTTCCACAAAGCTGCAATGCAGGCGCGGGCCACCCAGCTGGTCGAGAACCGACACTTCCTGTACGAGGACTTTGCAGCCTACACCCTGCAGAAGTCCTACGTCGAGGATGCGAAGCCGTATGCCGATCTCGCCCGGTGCTTGTCAAGCTCGGGACCAGGCCTGCCGGCCGACGACCCGAGCGCGATGGCGAGCGCGGTGATGGCCCTATCCGCGGCCCACGCCCCTGCGCTCTCAGCCGCCGTGGTCAAGGCCTTCGGCCCCCACCTTACCGAGGATCCGTCCTATGACGTCGAGACCGCGCCTGACTACCACATCAACGAGGTCATGCGCGCAGTGCCGGCTGCCGAGGAGCGCGCTCTTCTGGCCGAGACATGCCGCGACTTCCGGACGGCCGGCGAGGCGACCCGCGCGATGATCGCGCTGCTGACTGCGCCGCCCGCGGGAGGCTGAGCGGGCAGCTTGAGGTGTTCCAGAGGGCTCTTGGCAAAGGAGGGAAACGGCGGGCCGGCCGGGCCGGCCCGCCGTCGCGCTCTGGTTGATCAGATGACCGAGAAGCCCACCGCCTTCTTGGCCCAGTGGACGATGGCGCCGTTGCTGTTGACGATCGTGCGGTCGTAGGCCCACAGGGTGAGCGTGTACCCGCACTTGTCGAGCTTGGCCGTGCCCTGGGTGATGGCGAGCTGCCAGGCGTCGTTGGTCGGCCCCTGGTCTGACAGCGAGCCATAGCTCTTGCACCTTGGCGAGGCCTGGAGGCCGTGGGTGTGGGTCGTTGGCTGCAGCTCGAGCACCCACCTCCAGAAGTGCTTGTCGCGGGCCCGCAGGTGGCCGTGGATGGTGGCGTTCTGCGCGTAGCTGTGGCAGTCGCCGCCGTCGATCACGAGGTCGAGGGCGTAGCCGGTGTCCACGGCGTTAGTCGCAACCGGGTTGACGGTGAAGTTCGTGTTGTCGAGGACGATGGTCACGATGTCGGAGGCGTGGATCACGGCCGAGGGATCGTAGGGGTCGTCATCCGTGTAGATGAGGCGGAGGTCGTAGTGGCCCTCCAGCGAGCCCGTGCTCCACACGGCGAGCAGCGCTCGCTCCTCGAAGATCGGCGGCGAGACGGTCATGTCCTCGAGGTAGGGGAACCAGCCGTCAGGGCTGATCACCGTCTTGATCTCGTGGGGGTACAGCGGGTCGAAGGGGTTAGGATGGGCCAGGCGGAAGGTGACCGATGTGGCCACGGGCGCCCACGAGCCGCCGGCGTGCGGCCGGTACTGGACCTGGTAGTGGACGTTGCCGGCCGGGCCGGTGTTGTAGATCCGGCCCTTGATCGAGACGCTCCCACCGAACGGGCGGTCCATGGCCGGCTGAGAGCAGTTGTTGGGGTTGAGCAGGCCGGAGGACGGGTTGGCGAGGTGGGTGGTCGGGTCGATGTTCTCGACCGGTACGTTGCCGACGAAGTAGAGCAGGTCCATCAGGCCGGTGCCCTGTGGTGCCGTCGAGTGACGGATCCGGACCAGCCGGTCGATCCGGTTGCCCCAGTAGTTGAGGGCGTTGGGGTCGGTGGTCGACGGTGTGACGGCCCACGACAGGACCGCGCGGATCCGGACGATGTTCGGCTCGTTGCACTTCTTGATCCGGCCCGCCAGGTTGACCGGCATCATGACGCTGTAATAGAGGCCGCCGGCCGGGATGGTACCGATGTCGTGAACCTCGACCTCGGCGGTCCCGAGGTACTCGTCGAAGGTGCCGTTGTTGTTCCAGTCGGCCCAGAACGCCACGTACTCCTTGGAGCCGTTCTGGCACAACGTGCCGCTGTAGCCGGACGGCTTGCGAACGTGGATCACGGCGCCGACCGTGTCGGCGGCGGAGTTGAGCCCGGCGCAGATCACCTCCTCATAGGTGGTGTTGGCTTTCGCGGATGCCAGGACGTCGATCACCTTGGCGATGTCGATCTTGAGCTCCGCGATGGACGCGAGATCCGGTTGGAAGGCTGCGAGCGGCGCCACCGCCTCCGCATTGACCATCGGGTAGACGGCCTCGTAGACCAGCCGGTGGTCCGGCACCTCGGCCTTGGCGTACGCCTTCTTGAGGGCGCTCCACGCAACCGGCTTGGGCTTCGGCTTCGGCAGCTCGGCCTCGAGCTCCAGCCCCTCGAGTGCCAGCTTGGTCTGGATCAGGCCGGTTTCGACCAGGCCCAGGACGGTCCAGGACCTCGGCTCGAGCTGGATGTCGGCGTCGATGGCGTTGCCGTAGTGCGGCAGCTCGTTGGGGTCGAGCGAAGGGATCTCGTTCCATCCGAGGACCGCGCGAACGGTGGGCAGGATCGGCTGGGAGCACCAGAAACGATGTGCGTCGTCGTCGAGCTGCAGGAACACCATCTGTGAGAGCGGGTGCTGCGGCCCCGGCGGGGTGTCGGAGATGTCGTAGGCCTTGAGGCTGGTCAGGCCAACGTTCTGGAACCCGTCACCGTCACCCCAGTCGACGAAGAAGCGAACGTATTCGGTCGAGCCGTTGGTGCACGGGCCGCCGGAGTAGCCGCTCGGCTGCTTGATCTGCACCACAGCCTCGAGCTGGGACAGCTGTGGGTTGTAGCCCACGCAGGCCAGCTCTTCCCAGTGCGTGATGCCGGAGAATCCGAGCTCGGCCTGCAGCGCCTTGGTCTTGGAGAGCTGGCTGGCGAAGCCGCGCGCCAGCAGCTGCGAGCGCGTCTTCTGCATCGCCTTGAGTCGCTCTCCGGTGAGTGTCTTGGTGGTCTTCGGCATGACATGCCCCCCTTTTTCTTCGGCGATCCGCCCACGATGAGCGCGCGACCGGGTGCGTGAGGATGGCGGGATTCTCCGGGCTGACAGCCGGAAGACCGGCGTCATCCACACGAGCGCTCGTCACTGGGCATCGCGCCGTTGACGTTGTTCGTTTTTTCACCCGATCACTTGCAGCAAGGTAGGGCGTCTGCCGCCAGACGCCATCACCCAAATGGGTGACCGGAGAAGAGCGTCGTAGGGGGACATGTCCGGCCTAGGGTCCTCATGGTCGGGGCACTCCTCCGGTGTTACGATAGGACGTCATTTCGCGGCGAGGTGTACGAGCGAGACACGAGGAGGTCCTCATCATGCGGCGCCAACTTCTGAGTCCATCGAAGATCTTTCCAGGGATGCGCAGAGCGCCCGGGCGGACATTCCGCGTCCTCGCGGCGGCCGCCGTTCTCTGTGCCGCCGTCGCAGCGCCGGCCCCGGCGATCCAGATTGACTCCAGCCAGGTGGTGGTGCCGGTCATCGTCCACATCAAGGGCTACAACGATACCCAGTGGAGGACCGACATCTGGATCACCAACCCGTTCGGGAACACCTCGGACCTGAAGCTGACCTACTACCCGTCGGACGGGGGCAAGCTGACCAAGACCATGAGCCTGGACTCCTACAACTCGTACTACTTCCCCGACATCGTGCTCGAGACCTTCGGCCTCGACAGCTCCAAGGGGATCCTGATCGTCTCGACACCATCGGCCAGCGTGGAAGTTCGGGCCCGTGTCTACAACACCGGCAACCCGGCGGGTGAGTTCGGGCAGGCCTTTCCCGGTCTCCCGATGGATCGGCTCAGCAACGAGAGCTTCATCTCCGGGGTCTCGACCGCCGCGGGAACACGGTTGTCCGTCGGCGTCGCCAACGTGACCGATTACGTGCTCCACCTCCACATCAAGGTCAAGGACGACACCGGCTCGCAGCTCTACGGGGTCACGGTGACGGTCGGCCCCCACGAGCTGGTTCAGCTCGACAGGGTGGCCGATTTATGGGACCTCCCGCAGCAAGACAGTCTGGTCGTCGAGTTCACCACGGTGGCGACCGACCCGAACGCGGTGTTCTACGGCTATGCGTCGGTGGTACGGGAGGACACGGGGGACGCGACTTTCCTCTTTGGGACCACCCCCGCCCCCGGTCCCGCTTAGGCGCGGATCATCCCGTCGCGGTCGAGCCGGGCCGACCGTAGCCGTGCTTTGAGGTCCTGAGCTTTCGTCTATTCAGCAAGGACCTCGGTGTTCACCGCTCGGTCCAGAGGCGTACACATCGTTCCGCGACTTGCGGCTGAGCCTGCGACGCAATACCCAAGCTCATCCTCATGTTGCAGATACACGGCACACCGCACGCGATGTACCAGGACAACACAAGGAGGTTTGCACGATGTGGCGAGCAACTTCGTTTTGGTCGAGGGCTTTGGCGTGGCCGGGCCGGAGGTTCGGCCGGTATCTCGGGCCCGTTGTGGCGGTGCTGCTGCTGGGCGCCCTCAGCGCGACACCAACCAGCGCGTTCGAGATCGACTCCACCCAGGTCGTGGTCCCTGTCGTCGTTCACACTCATGGTTACAACAGTACCGTCTGGAAGTCCGACGTGTGGGTGACGAACACGGGGAGCCCAGCAGGTGAGTTCACGCTGACCTACTACCCGGCCGCCGGCGGCAAGCTGACGCGGTCGATGACCATTGCTGGTTACGGGGGGCAGTACTTCTCCGATATCGTGCTCCAGACCTTCGGCCTCAACGACTCCAAGGGCCTGCTGGTCGTCTCGTCGCCCTCGGTTTACATGGAGGTGCGGGCCCGGGTCTACAACACCGGCGATCCTGCGGGGCAGTTCGGACAAGCGGTGCCGGGGATCCCCCAGTATCGGTTGTCGAGGCAGGGTTTCATCTCTGGCGTTTCGACAGCCGCCGGCAACCGCCTCTCGGTCGGAATCGCGAACCCGACAGATCGGACCTTCGATGTCGACATCACCGTGCGGGACGTGACGACCCAAGAGACCCTCAGCGACCACACCGTGACCCTGAGCCCGCACGAGCTGCTGCAGCTGGACAAGGTGGCCGAGCTCTGGAACCTCCCGGCAAGAGACGACTTGGCTATCGACACGAACCCTGTCGGAAACGATAATGCCGATGTGTTCTATGCGTACGCTTCGGTGGTCCGGGATGACACCGGAGATGCGACCTTCCTCTTCGGAACCGCACCCAACGCGGGAGTGCTCTGAGGGTCGGCCCAGATCACCGGGCAGCGAGCCTCGACTCTCGCCTCCGGTCAGCCGAGCGGAGGTGGGTTTGCCGCGTTCCTTGCGGTCGTCCAGTGCAGCGACCACCGGATCGTGCCGGCCTTGGCCTCCAGGACCTCGTCCGGCGGCGCCAAAGGCCGGGCCGTTCGGCGATTCTCGTCCAGCTCGAACCCCTCGGCCGAGACGAACTCGCCTTCCGGCAGCACGAGGCGTGCGTTCTCGATGCCGTCGAGTAGCTCGATGAGCGGGTTGTCGCCGCCGTCCATCCCTTCCGCGGCGGCGAGGTCGAGCTCGAGGGTGAAGCCACCGCCACCGGCGCCGCTGTCGACGTCGAGCCGGGCCGGCAGCTGGAGGTCGCTCACGAGGCGCGTGGCAAGCTCCTCGAACGAGTCGAAGCGGGCCTCGGTCCAGACCACGAACGGCCGCTCGGATCGCAGTACCCGCGACACCGGATCGCCGCCGAGCAGGGCAAGCCCACGGGCGACGCCGTGCTCGCCCGCATGGACCGCCGCCAGCCAGTCACACTCCTCCTTCCGCCGGTCGACAGCGGTCCGGGCATCTGAGTGGACGTCCTCCTCGAGCACGGTCCAGACTACCGAGCCGTCGGGTTCGAGGTACACGGTGTGACGGGTGGTCTTGAGGACGCAAGCGGCAAGAACCAACGCCAGCCCGGCCCCGACCAGCAGCTTCAGGGTCTTCATCGGGTACTCCTTACTATCCGGCGACGTCCGCCGGCCTCACCGCCTCCACCCCGGGGCGGCCTGCAGGGGCCCGCAGTCGAGGGACGACTGACCTTCGCCGCGGCCACGCGGCGGCTAGGTCCTCGACGGGGTCGCGACCCAGAACCAGCCGCGCAGGTCGCCCTCCTTGAAACCTGTTGCGGCATCGTCGGGGTAGCTTTCCTCGATGGTGGACAGCACCTGGGGCGCGATCTGCTCCTTGGGGCCGTGGCACATCCCACACTCGGCCTTGAGGCGGATCGGCAGCAGGCCGCCGAGCCGTCCGTCGGGGCTGGCCAGCCAGGTCGGCTCTGCCACGCGCTCCTCGACCAGCTTCGCCGCCCATTCCGGCGGCGCGTTGGCAGGGTTGCGGAGCCGGAACGAGGTACGCCCGATCAGGAGGCCGTACTCATTGGAGATGGCCGCAGCAATCTCCGGCGCACGCGAGCGGCACACCTCGATGGCGCCCGCGGGACCCCCGGAGTCGAGGGCCGTCGTGAGCTCACTCATGAGGCGCCCGCTCATCGTCTTGACCGCTTCCTCACACTTCTGCTGCTCGGCCTTCTGCTCAGGCGTCATGTCTGCGACCGCCACCTTCGTCCATTCCGCATGGGACGCGGCTTCGGTCGCCGCAGGTTCTGGGGCGGGCTTGACCTCGGCCTGGCGCGAGCACCCCACTGCGAGCGTCGCGGCCACCAGTACGACACCACTCACTCGCCACCTCATCGCCTCCTCCTTTCAACCCGTGTTACCTCATTTTACGCCCTTTCTGGTGGTCTCGTTCGCTGGGCGCCGTGGACCGCGAGCCGGTTTATGACGACCCGGGTAACACGGGGACCGTCGGACGGTTTCGGTGGCATGGACTTCTCAGGTCTACCGGGTTCTTTGCGAGCGAGCGCCGTGCAGGTGTCCGAAGGGGTGAGCGGACTCCTGGATTCGATTCAGGAAGGAGTGGCTCCGCGGGACGCTGGGACTCAGGTGGCGGTACACGCCCAGCTTGGCCCAGTCCTCGATAAACACCCAGACGAGGCAGTAGCCCCAGATGAGGGCGATGTAGGGCCAGGGAAGCGGCGCCACCAGGAACCCAAAGGCCACGATCAAGACCGCCAGCACCTGCGTGGTCAGGATGGCGCCGAGCAGGATGGGGGCCGGGTAGGGCTTGCTGAGGAATGGCCGCCTGGTCCGGGCCACGAAAAGGGTCAGGTGTCCGGCCACCGCGAGCTTGAGATAGATGAAGGACTGGATCTGGCCGGGGTTGAGATGGAGGACCAGCTTGGCGATGACCAGGATGCCGAACGTCTCGACGACGCCGACCAGGCCCAGGGTCGTGGCCAGAGTGAGCACCCCCCGCATGTCCCAGCGCACCGGCTCTGGATCCAGCCAGGTGTTGTCGTAGGCGATGGTCATGATGGGCAGGTCGTTGAGCACGGCCAGCAGGATGATCATGATGGAGGTGATCGGGTAGACGTTGAACACCATCATCGCCAGCACCACGAAGAACATGATGCGGATCGTCTCGGTGATGCGATAGATCGCATAGCTGTTCATGCGTTCGAAGATCTTGCGCGCCTCCTCGATCGCTCCGACGATGACCGAGAGGCCGGGGGCGGTCAGGACCAGGTCCGCGGCGGCCCGGGCGGCGTCCGTCGCGCCGCTCACCGCGATCCCGCTATCGGCCTGCTTGAGGGCCGGCGCGTCGTTGACGCCGTCGCCGGTCATCCCCACGATGTGGCCCAGAGACTGGAGCGCCTTGACAATCTTGTACTTGTGCTCCGGGAAGACCTGGGCAAAGCCGTCGGCAGCCTCGATGGCCTCGGTCTGCTGAGGGTCCAGCGCCCGGTCCGTGCTGCCCGTGAAGAGCTCGTCGGCCGGATGAACATCCGCCCCCAGCCCGAGCTGGGCCGCCGTCTCCTTGGCGATGGCGACGTTGTCGCCGGTGACCATCTTGACCTTGACACCGTGTTTGCCGGCCTGCTCGATGGTCTCGGCCGAGTCCTCACGGGGGGGATCGAACAACGGCAGGATGCCCAGAAACCGCCAGTCATCGCCGCCGTCGTTTCTGGCCACACCCAGAGTGCGGTAGCCCCTGGCAGCGAGCTCGTTGACCGTTCTTTCGGCCCGCTTCTGGTCCTTTGCATCGAGGTGACTCATGGTCATGACGACCTGCGGCGCACCCTTGGTCACGGTGAAGGAACGCCCCTGGCCATCCTCGATCGAGGCTTCGGTGCGCTTGCCCACCGGATCGAAGGGCACGAACTTGAGCTGCTTGTAGTCCGCCAGGACCCGCTGGTCGGCGAGTCCGCCCAGCACCGCCAGGTCAATGGCGTCCCGGTCCTCGGCCTTGGAGGCCAGTGCGGCGGCCAGGATCAGGGCCTGCGGCGCTTCGGCATCGAACAGCACCGGCTCGCCCAGCGTCAGCTGGTTCTGGGTCAGGGTGCCGGTCTTGTCCGAGCAGAGGATGTCCATGCCGGCCATCTCCTCGATCGCCTCGAGCCGGGTGACGATGGCCTTCAGCCTGGCCAGAGCCCTGGCGCCGATCGCCATGGTCACCGAGAGCACGGCCGGCATCGCTACCGGGATGGCGGCGACGACCAGGATGAGAACGAACTGCACCAGGGTGAGCACGTGAGCGCCCCTGAAGAGCTGCACCAGCAGCAGCAACGCGGCCAGCCCGAGGCTCAGGTAGATCAGGTAGTCGCCGATGTGCAACACCGCTTTCTGGAAATGGGAGACCGACTTGGCTTCCGAAACCAGCTTGGCGGTCCTGCCGAAGAAGGTGGCGGAGCCGGTGGCGGTGACCACACCGACCATCTCACCCTGCTTGGCCACCGAGCCGGAGTAGGCCACGTCGCCGGGTTTCTTGTCCACGGGCAGCGACTCGCCGGTCAGAGCGGACTGGTCCACGCTCAGGTACTCGCCCTCGGCCAGCTTGAGGTCCGCGGGGATGACGTCACCGAGCCGCAGGCGAATGATGTCGCCGGGCACCAGATCGGCTGCGTCCACCTCGGTCCACTGGCCGCCGCGTCGCGCCCTGGCCTTGATCGCCAGCTGCTTCTTGAGGGCCTCCACGGCGTTGGCCGCCTGATGCTCCTGCCAGAAGCCAACCACCGCGTTGAACAGAAGCAACACCAGGATGATGGCAAGCTCCGGCCAGTGCCGGACGATGGCCGACAGGATGGCCGCCACCTCGATCATCCACGGAATCGGCCCCCAGAAGTACGAGAGGAACTGCAGGATCGGACTGACCTTCTTCTCGGCCAGGACGTTGGGGCCGTACTGCTGGAGACGCCGGTCGGCTTCTGAAGCGCTCAGGCCATCCATCGAGGTCTGCAGCTGGTCCAGCGTATCTTCCAGACTGATCGTAGTGAAGTCCGGCGCCTGCTCGCCGGAGCGCGGTCCTGTTGTTGGGGATGTGGCCATGTCGTGTCTCCTCCTGTGCCTTGCGCTTCTGCTGGCCGGAGAGGTCGGACGGATCAGTCCGACCTCCCTCCGGCCCTTGTCCGTCGCCGGGGTCGGCCGCCAGGCGCCCTACCGACTCGGTGCGGGGCCCGCGCTGCTTGCGCGCTTGTACCGGGCGGTCCGCCGACGACCAAGCCGACAGCTCCGGGCGGCCGCTCTAAGCAGTCGTCCCCGGTTTCTCGAACAGCGAGGTTTTCCCGTGTCGCAGCTGCTGGGTCATCTTCGTGGACCCCTGTCGGCTTGCTCACCCTTCAGTACTGCCCACCGTACCGCCTCTGCTGGAGGCCGATGCTGCGAGCCCGTCTCTGACGAGGCCGGTTCGCCTGCACGCCGCAACCACGACATCGGCCAGCACCTCGATCGGCTGTCGCGCCGAGTTCAGTACCAGGTCGTACCACCTCGGGTCGGTGCCGTCGTGGCCCAGTGCCCGCACCAGCAGCGCCTCGTGCCGTCGGGCCAGCTCGCCGAGCCGCCGATGGGCCGCGGCCTCGTCCACGTTCTCGCTGGCGCGGATGCGGTCGATCCGCATGGCGTCGCTCATCACCAGCTTGACGTGCAGGCCGTACTGCGGCGGCAGGAAGAAACCAGCTCCGTGGCCGACGAACACCACGTCGCCGTGCATGGCGAGAAGCTGAACCACCTGCTTCAGCTGGCCGACGAAGGCGTCCCGGGTCGGAACCTCGTGGGGCCAGAACTCGCCCAGGACGTCGGTCACCCAGCTGCTGGAGCGGTCGTCGAGGAGATGGAGAAGTGTGGGGTTGAGCTGCAGGTGCTCGGCGACCAGGTCGACAACCTCGTCCGCGACCACCTGCCAGCCGAGAGCCGTCCCGACCCGGCCTGCCAGCTCCTCCTGTCCCGCCTTGGGGTGGCCGCCGACGGCGAGGTACGGTCCGAGGTGCCGGCCGGGCGTGCCCTCCACGCCAAGGCCGGAGGCGTGTGCGATGCGGTCGCGGATTCTGTCCCAGCTCAGCTCATGCTCGGCAAGCCGAGCTCGGATCGCGTCGGTGCTGTGCTCACGATGAGGTGTCATGGTCCCCTCCGGGCCGGTGGCGCCGCTGGCGCGGCGCGGACCGGCTCCAGAGTCTGCAAGTCCCGTACCGACTCCAGACAGTGCCAAACGTGGCAACTGCTGCGGTCACCGCGTCCTCCACTACCGCAGGCCGCACGCACTTCGGCCTCGCCGTCGGCGGGCTGCCCGCCGCGAGGCCGCCCGGCTCCCGGTACGAGGCCCTGCGCACTTGACTGGTGGCTGGTCGTGGCGGCTGACGAAACCGGAGGTAGGGCCGGCCGCGGGGGCTTGGTTCGGCGCACACGCTACGGGCCGCGACAGGAGGTTTTCCCTATGCTTGGCGGCGAGAAACGCGGGTCTTGCACATTCCGAGGCCAAGAAACAGGTGTTGAGAAGGCGTGCCGAACTGACACTACCGCGGGTGTGGCGGGTATGGGACGGTGCCTACCAGGGAAGCGGCTCGCCGTTTGCGTGCCAGAAGCTCCCGGAGCTCTCCATGGTCAGTGCGTCGATGCGCGCCAGCAGCCCGGCCGCCGACTCCTCGGCGCCGACCAGTCCCTGGCCGCCGGTCATGCCGGTGCGCACGTAGCCGGGGTGGAGGATGGCGACCGCAATTCCGCGGTCGGCCAGGTCCCTTGCCAGGGACACACCGGCCATGTTGAGCGCGGCCTTCGACATCCTGTAGCCGTAGCTGCCGCCGGAGGAGTTGTCGGCGATAGAGCCCATGCGGCTGGTGACGAGCGCGACCTTGGCCCCGCGGCGAAGCTTGGGCAACACAGCGGCGGTGACGCGCAGCGGGCCGAGGGCGTTGACCTCGAGCTGCCGGCGGATGCGCTCCAGATCGAGGTCGTCGAGGCTCTCGTGGCTGAGGATGCCGGCGTTGTTGATGAGCAGGTCGATGGCGTCGCCGTCGAGGCTGTCGGCCAGGCGGCTGATTGACTCGTCATCGGTGACGTCGATGCCTGCAACCACGTTGGCGCCGGTGGCAGCCAGCGGCGGAGATGCCTTGCGGCAGACCGCGAACACCGTGTCGCCGCGTGTAATGAGCTGGCGGGTGAGCTCGAGACCGATGCCGCGGTTGGCGCCGGTGACGATTGCTGTGGCCATGGGGTCCTCCAGGTCGCATGTCTCGTCCTCACAGGACGATCTTTCCTCGCAACAGGACCATGGCCGCGCGTGTTCCCCGGAGGTTCCCCACGGCCGGGGGCGCCGGCGTGCCTCAGCCGCCCTGCGGCGCACGTCGGTGCATCCGGTGTGCGCCTCCAGAACGGGTAACCTCCAAATCGAGGCGCGTGCCATCCGCTCCGGTTGCCGTGCAACCGGTCTCGCCACCATCCGGCACCACCGCGTCGTTGCACCGAACCGTGATCGGCGCCGGCAGCCGGTGCGCGAGAGCACGGCGCACCAGCCACGTCACGTCGAGGATCGAGAACCTGTAGTCCACCGGGTCGAAGTCGTCCTTCCAGCCGGTCTGCGCGATGCGGACGGGCATCCGTTTGCCATCCTCGAGCTCGACCACGCCTTCGACCGCGTCTCCGGGCCGCATGAGCCGTTCCAGCGGGGCGTTCAGTCCGGCTACCGGCGCGCCGATCGTCTCCGCCAAGCTCTTGCGCCCGGCCTTCTCGAGCAGCATCGCCTGCTCGCGCGAGCCGGGGAGCGCCGAGACCAGGAAGGCGATGACGCGCCACATCCCGTGGTCGTCCTGCTCGAGCCCGAACCGCGCGGACAGACGTCCGCGTTTGCAGTCGAGCGTGTACACGAGCTGGTTGCGGCTGGACTCGTCGACGGCGTGAACCTCCAGCCGATCCGAGCGGATCCCGCCGAACAGCTCTCGTACCTCGCGCAGGTCCGAGCTGGCGGACGCGTAGGTCTTCTCCGCCTTCAGCGCAGGATGCAGATCAGCGTCCAGGGCGGCCCAGTCGCGGGCCTGGTAGCGGTCGAGAAACCTCCGGCAGGGTGCCTCGAGGGTCGCCCTTGTCTCGGCGTCGAGCGCGGACGCCCGCTCGGAGGCCAGCACCACGGTCGCGGAGCGGTCCTCCTCGATTCGGATCGAGTAGCCGAGCCAGTCGCCGTCCTCGTCGATGCCCTCGCACTGGAAGCGGTTCCCGGCACCCAGCTGGCCCGGGAGCTCGCATTGGAAGCTGCGAAAACCGACCCCGGCGCTTTTTCGCAGCGCGGGCTCCAGGATGCTCCGGACGCTCCGCTCCAGGGCCGCCTTGGCGGCCTCGCGCGCGCCCTCCTTGTGGTTGACCTGTCCGGCGAAGGCTCCGGCTGTCATTACCATGAACGCAACGGCCAAAGCTGCGGCGCTCAACCGGGGTGCCCGAGCCGGCGAACCCTCGGACTCGATCTGGAGGGCCTCTCCGTTTCTTCCGGGCCGACTGACATTCTGTTGGACGGTGCGCTGCACGGCTCCTCCGGCTCCTGTGGTTTGGGTACGTTCGGCTTTCTCCATTGTTTGAGACAGGGTATCACTTTGCGTCGCCGACCGAAAGGGCGGTCGGGACGGGTACCGCAGGGTGCCATCCACGGAGACTCGGTACCGGCGCGATAGAACCGCTCGCGGGGAGCTGCTTGCCAAGGCAGGCTGACGGCGCGATACTGATTCCACAGTTCCAACACGGAGGTCGAGCACCATGGAAAGAGGTCCCTCGCGTCCCATCGTCGCTCTTGCAGGCTGTGCCTTGTGGCTTATAGTGGGGGTCGGCCTGGCCGCCGACTCGGCTCGGCCACCGCTGCACCTTCCGGAGCTGGCAGCCGCTCCAGTCCCGGGCACCTCGTCCATTTCGGTGAGCGTCGGGCGGCTCCGGCCTGCCGACCGCATCGAGCTGACCCTGCCTGCGGGCCTGGGCGAGGCCAACGGTCTCGAACACGAGTGGACCCGCTCCCAGGGAGCTACGCTGGACGCCACGGAGCGGTGGGTCCTCCGGGCTTCCAACGCCGGCTCGACCTCTCTGACCCTGGATGTGAGCGGGCTGGCGCCGGGAGATCGTGGGGTCCTCTCGAGCTTCGCGACGGATCCCGAGACCGGCGACGAGCTGCAGGCCAACTGGTGGCTGGTGGCCGGCGCTGACGGGGCGCGCGTGATCCCGGCCGGCGCCGCGCGTCTCCAGAAGATGATCCGTTTGACCCTCGCCCCCGGCGCCGAGGAGCGCTGGGCGACCGTTCTGCGGGACGAGCAGGGCCGGCTCCTGCTGCGGCAGTCGGACCCGCGCCTCCCCGCCATCCTCCCCTGGACCGTTCGCCAAGAGCCGTTCATCCAGGCCAGCTCGCTGTCGGCCGAGCTGGCGAGCGGACAGGTCTCAACGTCAACCACCTACGACGTTGTCTTCACCAACTACGTGTGCGAGTCGTGGATCGGCCTGATCCTCCAGGTGACCAGCGCCCCCTCCGATGCCGTCATCACCACCTTCGACGTCAGCTACACCGTCTACCACTCGGTCGACACCTCGCGCTACAAGTCATCGGTGGCGCGCAGCTTGGGGAGCTTGTGGCTCAGCACGGTCTCGCTCTACAACGGCACCTACTCGGGCCACAACTGGCACACCAGGTCGCTGACCGGCCTCCCGGACTGGGCGGGCTTCCCGGTCAACTTCGACTACGTGCTCGGCGTCTGCAACCTCTATGGCGCCGAGTATGCCTACCTGGATCAGTGGACCATCACCCTCTACTACAACACCGGCGGCGGAGGCACCGGGACTGTCGACCTGGTGGCCGACAGCGTCGACAGCGATTTCGACACCGTGGCCGTGGGTGGACAGCTCGGGTACTACTACGAGGCCCACGTCGGTGGCAGCGGCTCCGTCGGGTCGGCTTTCAGCACCGGCGTCTACCTCTCCAGCGACGCCGGGATCAGCACCTCCGACACGCTCCTGCAGACCGTTCCCGAGTCGAGCACCCTTTCAGCGGGAGACCAGTTCGGCGCCCGGATCTTCTCCCGCCAGGTCAACATCCCCGCGAGCGTGGCGCCCGGAACCTACTGGGTCGGCGTTCTCCTCGACAACGGCGGCGCCGTCAGCGAGACCAACGAAGGCAACAACACGGCTGCCCACCAGATCACCGTCGTCGGCAGCTCCTCCAAGCCCAACCTCAAGGTCACCGGGTGCTCGGTCACTCCCGACCATGCCAGCTCGAGCGATTCGGTCCAGCTGAGCTACCGCGCCCAGAACACCGGCGCCACCGGTGCGGCCTACTTCTCGTGGGGCACCTTCGTTTCCGCCGACCAGACCTTCGACGGATCGGACCAGCTGATCAGCGGCCTCGACGTGCCCGGAGGCTGGGCGGCCGGCTATGACAGCGGTACCCAGAGCGTGACCGTTCCACTGAGCGGGCTTTCCGACGGCGTCTACTACCTCGGCTTCATGGCGGACGTCGGCAACCAGGTCCCCGAGACCAGCGAGGCGGACAACTACTGCGTGGCCCAGATCACCATCGGCAGCGGAGGCGGTGGAGGCGGCGTCACCAACTGGCTGATCGCCGCCGTCGCGTCGCTCACCGGCCTCAACCACGCGAACTGGAAGACCCAGGTCTCCGTCGTCAACCCCGACAGCAGCACCCACACCGTCAACGTCTACTACGTTGCCAAGGGAGCCTCCTGGCCGGGCGTCCTGCTGGCCGGTCCGATCAGTCTGTCCCCCAACCAGGGCTGGTTCATGGACGATCCGCTCTCCGGTCTTCGCCCGACCAGCGGGATGATGTACGTGGTGGCCGACTCGCCGGGACCGGTGGTGACCACCCGGACCTACAACGACGTGACGGGGGTCGGCCGGTACGGTCAGGGGATCGCCGCCGAGCCGATCGGCTCGAGCTGCGCCAGCGAGCTCATCTTGCCCATGGTGCACTCGGGCCCCGGCCAGTACCACACCAACCTCGGCCTGGTTCAGGCGTCCTCGGGCTCCTTCACCGTTGAGGTCAGCATCTACAGCAGCGGAGGCACGCTGCTGGCGACCAAGAGCTACACCCGCTCGGGCGCCTTCGACCAGATCACCGACATCTTCGCCGACATGGGTCTCGGGTCCACGGTCATCAACGGCGCCTGGATCCGCGTCAGGTTGACCAGCGGCTGTCCCACGCACTGGACGACCTACGCCTCGGTCATCGACGAGTCCACCGGCGACCCGACCTACGTCGCGCCCGTGGCGCCCTAGGAGCGGGTACCGCAGACGGCGCCCTCCACGGACGGGAGGTGGCTGAAGGAGCTGCCGGAGAGAGGTTCGGCACCCGTTCCTAGGCGTCGATCAGGTCCGACTTGCCGGCCTCGGCGAAGAGGTCCCTGATCTGCCAGCGGACGTGCCTCGCGCGCTCGTCCACGTACTTCATCGCCCCGAGCGTGACCAGGACGGCCTTCTCGAGGTCGATGAGCCACTGGTAGGGGAGCTCCCTGTGCTGATACTGACCCACGCGAAACAGCGGCACCTCGGCGAAGTCGTCGAGCTCGAGCAGGACCGTCCACCACTCGGTCGCGTCCTTGGAGCTCTCGAACAGGTCCCAGGGCTCGAAGCCCAGCCCGATCTCCGTGATCAGGTCCTCCCGGTTGACGGCGTCGAGACGGATTCTCCTGATGCGGTCGAACGGCACCACGTGAGTGATGCCGTTGCCATCGCGCCATGACAACGTTCTCTTGCTCGGGCTAAGGCTGAAGATGCCCACATCCGTCTCCAACGAGATCGCGTTCTCAGGACCGGCTCGCCTCCGAACTTTGAGCTTGTTGCCCTGCAGGCGGTAGATCTGCGCCCGTCCGATTGGCAGGGTCAGCAGACCGATGATAGTGAGCAGCGCCCATAGCATCAGGGCTCACCTGCAGCTCTGCCGAGCCCGCGGCTGAGGCAGGCTGCGACCTTTGCAGGTTTCGCTTTTCGCCTGACCGGTGTCCAAAGAGGTACCATGAGGATCGCAGCCATCATGACCCAATCGCCGCCCTTGGATCAACCGGCCGCCGGCGCACCACCCGGGCAGGCGGACGAACACGTTCTTCTGGCGAGCCTGCGCAACGGAAACCGGGGCGCCGCCGAGGAGCTGGTTCGTCACACCTACCGCCGGATCTGGGCACTCCTCTTCCGCCTCACCGGCGGCGAGGAGGAGGTGGCCGCGGACCTGACCCAGGAGACGTACCGCAAGGCGTGGGCCGCCCTGCCGAGCTTCGACGGCCGCAGTGCCTTCTCCACCTGGGCGTTCCGCATCGCCTACACCACCTGGCTCAACCACCGGCGGCGGCCGCGGCCGGTGGTGCCGATGGAGGATGGGCTCGCCGCCCGGGTCCGCAGCGAGGATCCGGACGCCGAGGCGCTGACCGAGCGCGCCCAGCAGGACGAGAGGCTCATGCGGGCGGTTCTCGGCCTCCCCGATCCCCACCGGCGGCTCGTCGCCGCACGCTTCTGGGGCGAGGTGCCGGTCCGGGAGCTGTCGGCGGCGGAAGGAATCTCCGAGCAGGCGTTGCGCAAGAGGCTGCGAAAGGCTCTGGCGATCCTCAGGGACACGCTGGAGGTGAAATCATGAAACGCACCGACGACATCGAGCGCCGGCTCCGAGACATCTCCGTGCCCGAGCCCCCGGAAGGGCTCACAAAGCGGATCATCGAGGAGATCCCCGAAGACCTGGACGCCGACAAGAACGGCGCCTTCCGCCCCCGCCGGGGCATACGCTACCAGTGGTGGGCGGCGGCCGCCGCCGTCCTCCTGCTCGCCCTGACCGGCGTCGTGACCTGGAAGATGGGCCCGACGGGTCCCGGTGAGAAGACCCTGAGGCCGATCCATGTGCGCCCGCAGCAGCTGCCGGCGCCCGTACCGACTCCTCAGGAGGCAGGGTCCGCACAGCCCGCTGACACTCCGACGGCTTCGCGAGTGCCGGTCGGACAGGGCCATGAGACAGCAGACGTAGAGCCGGTCAAGCCCGCGCGGTCGACGCCGGCAGCAACCTCCAAGGCAGTCGGCGGCCTGACCCTGCAAGTGAGCGACGTGGGGAAGAGGCCTCTGCCCGGTGCGACCGTCGTCCTTTCCTCCCCGGAGATGCCGAAGGAGCAGTCCAAGATGACCGACGCCGAGGGCAAGGTGAGCGTCAACAACCTCGAGCCGGGCCGCTACCGGGCGGACGTCTCCTTGCCGGGCTACCAGACCGTGCAGCGCCGCGACCTCGAGGTGGGGAAGAAGAACGAGAGCGTCGACGTGACCCTGAAGTCGGCGTTCAAAGAAGAGGTCGTGGTGTCCGGCGTGGTGCCGACACCTCCTACTCTCGCGACGCTGAGCCCCCAGACGGTGCCCCAAGAGAAAGCAAAAGGGCAGCCCGCCTTCTACTCCGAGGTTGCAGTCGGAAACGCTCAGCCCGTACCGCCCTCCACCGGCGGCACCACCGAGCCCAACGACCAGCCGTACGGCGATGTCTTCTTCAGCTCCGCGGGCGTCAACCCGTTCGTCGACACCGAGGACGACCGTCTCTCAACCTTCGGCCTCGACGTCGACACGGGCTCCTACACCATCACGCGCCGCTACCTGCACGACGGCCACCTGCCGCCGCCCTCGGCGATCCGCGTCGAGGAGTTCATCAACGCCTTCGATTACGGCGACCCGGCGCCGCGCCGCAACGACTTCCGCCTGTCCGCCGAGGGCGCCCCCGACCCGTTCGGCGACCGGGAGCGCTCCTACATCCTGCGCTTCGGCATCGCCGCACGCGAGGTCGACGCCTCCGCCCGCCCGCCCGCCCTGCTGATCTTCACCGTTGACGTGTCGGGCTCGATGGCCCGCGAGAACCGCCTCGGGCTGGTCAAGCGCGCCCTCGAGGCCCTGCTCGACCAGCTCCGCCCCGACGATCGGGTCGGCCTGGTGGTGTACGGCTCCCAGGGGCGGGTGCTGCTCGAGCCGACACACGATCACGAGGCGATCCGGCAGGCCATCGACCGCCTCCGGCCCGGCGGCTCGACCAACGCCGAGCAGGGGCTGGTCCTGGCCTACCGGATGGCGGAGCAGTACCGCGACGGCTCCGAAGAGAGCGAGGCATCCCGGAAGTCGATCGTCCGCGTCATTCTGTGCTCCGACGGCGTGGCAAACGTGGGGAATACGAGCGCCGACTCCATCCTCGAGCGGATCCGTCAGGACGCCGCCAAGGGCGTCGAGCTGACCACCGTTGGCTTCGGCATGGGCAACTACAACGACACCCTCATGGAGCGCCTGGCCGACACCGGCGACGGTCGCTACGCCTACGTCGACGACTTCGAGGAGGCCCACCGGATCTTCGTCGAGGAGCTGACTGGGACCCTCCTGACCATCGCCCACGACGCGCGCTCCCAGGTCGAGTTCGACCCCAAGACGGTCGAGCGCTGGCGCCTGCTCGGCTACGAGAACCGCGACATCGCCGACAACAGGTTCCGCGACCCGACCGTGGACGCCGGCGAGGTCGGCGCCGGGCAGACCGTGACCGCGCTGTACGAGGTCAAGCTGAAGCCGCGCATCCCGGGTCACCGCCTGGTGGCGACTCTGCGGCTGCGCTATCGGCCCACGGGCCGTGAGGACTTCGTCGAGATCGAGCGCCGCCTGCGGGCCCGTGACCTGGCGCGCAGCTGGGACGACGCTTCGTCCCGGTTGCAGCTCGCGTCCGTGGTCGGCGAGTTCGCGGAGATCCTCAAGCACTCCTTCTGGGCCAAGCACGATACCCTCGGCGAGGTGTTGAGCCACCTGGATCGGCTGCGGGGCCACCTGGCCGGCGACCCGCGGGTGCAGGAGCTGGGCGACATGATCCGGCAGGCCAGGGACCTCCAGAAGAACCAGCCCGCGAAGGAGTGAGCGCCCGCACCTTTCGAGATCGCAACAGGGACCGGGGCTCGCCCCGGTCCCTCACTATTCCCACCTTGCTGCGCGGGTGGGCTGCTACCGGCTCGAGTCGCCTCTGCGCGAGAACATTCTCCACCAGGAGGCGAGGACCACGGCGTAGAGGCTGATCCACACCGGCAAAGACGGCAGCACGATCCGGTCCCCCTGCATGAAGGTCAGGCCCGCGGTCGCCATCACGCAGACGACCGGAACGGCGAGCAGCGCGAGCCGGGTCAGCTCCTGGACGCGCCGTCGTCTGACGAGGATGGCCAGCAGGGCGAGGGTCGGGAGGATCATGACCAGGTGCAGGACGAGGTAGCCCGCGTTGATCCTCTGCATGAGCCCGGAAAGGGCGGGATGACCTGCCGGGATGTCCGTGACCGGGGACCTTGCACTGATGTTCTCGCGCACCAGCCGCAGCCAGACGCGGACGGTCGTGCCCGGCGCATCGAGAGCCATGCTCGCCAGCTGCCCGCTGCTCATCGGCTCGACCTGCGCTCGCGCTTCGCCGAGCGACCCGCCGTGGAGCTCACGGTAGAGCTCGGCCCCCGAGTAGCGCCGGACCGCCGCCCCGCCGATCGTCGACAGGCCGAGCACACCGTGGCGGATCCCCATGATCCCGAGCTGGAGGAGCACCGGGAGACAGGCCGCCACGATCCAGGCCGCACGTGTGGCGCGCGACGAGGACAGCCGGACGAGACGTACGACCTCGATGGCGGCGATGACGAGGAACAGGCCGACGTACGAGGGCTTGGTCGCGGCCAGGACCGCCGACAGCGCGAGCAGGATCAGGAGCGCGCGGTCGGTCCCGAGGCGGCGGCGGGCGGCGACCACCCAGACGTAGGCCGTGAGTCCGAAGGTGACGAGTGTCTCGGGCATCGCATGCAGAGTGAGCAGGACCAGGGTCAGGTTGGTGGCGTAGAGCAGCAACCCGACGACGGCCGCCCCCGTCCGCTGCGTGAAGGTCCGGAGCGCGCTGAAGAGCAGCAACCCGCCCGCGAGCCAGAACAGAGCCTGCACGATCCAGACGCCGCGGATTCCTGCGGCAGGCTCGATCAGGGCGAGCACGACGGGGTAGAGGAGCGGTCGGATGAGCGTCGCCCGTGTCGGCTGCTCGTTCACGAGCCAGTCGGCGACGGCCTGGTACTGCCGGGCGTCCTGCAGCGAGAGCATCGTCTCGCTCACATGGCCCCCGTATCCGAAGCCGAACACGACCCCGACGTAGACGAGGCCCAGGAAGAGGATGACCGCGGCAATGGATCGGGTGCTCAACCCCGCTCGCCGGGGAGGCAGGCCGGAGGAAACCGTTTCATGTCTTGAATCGGCTCTCATTCCGCTCGCCTCACGAGGCCCTCCGGCTCGGGCGGTTCCGCTCCCTGCCGTTTCGAGCACCGGTCGGGTTCGTTCTTGTGCTCGCTCATTCGGTCCAGGTTTCCTGCACAGCAACTGTAGCAAGGGCGGGGAGGCGCTGCAGCCCTGGCCCAGGTGAGGCCCGGTCGGGGCTACGGGGTGTCGCCGGGGGAGGTGAAGCGCAACAGAAGGTAGGAGACCTCAATACCGATGGCTATGCCGAGAAGCACGCCGAGCGCAGGCAGGCCGGTGGCGCGCCCCGCTCCGATGCCGGCTGGCCCGCATTATTCATGAGCGATCGTAGCGAGACCGGCGAGACGCTTGTCAGCGCTGGGTTCTGAGCATCGAGGTGCCGCAGGCATACTTGACGGTATGTTGAGGACACCGAGACGCGAAGAGCACGGCGGTGGCTGGCGTATCGCCGGTCGCAGTAGATTGCGAGTGAATGATGTGGGCTAGGACACTCATGGGCACGAGCAGCGAGCAGTAGAAAACAAACAGGTGTTTCCTCTTCATCTCCACCCCCAGCTTGAGGAGCCGAAGCACTGGGAAGCCCTCATAGGAGTGATACGGAACCCCCGCGCGAC
>JAJDNH010000158.1 GCA_022340775.1 Acidobacteriota bacterium | reverse complement strand
AGGGTCGCCACCCGGATGTCGGGCTCGCCGCGGCGTGCCAGCTCCTCGTGAATGCGCCGCGCGATGCCGAGACCGTAGGCGACATGGCCCGAACCGACAACCACGACCATGGCGCCGTCGGTGGGCAGCTTGGCCAGGATCGAGCGTGCCATCACCACGTCCCACAGGCACTGTGCCGCGTACATGCGGTCGAACCAGGCTCCCGGCATGAGGGCGACCGAGTCGCCGAAGAACCTGCTGATCAGGTACCGGTGCTGCGGCGAGCCGGCGGTCTGGATGTCGCCCACCTCGGCCCGCTGCTCGGGCGACAGGGCCTCCAGGCCACCACGGCTGACGGCGCGAGGGATCTCTCGCGGCACGTTGAGGCCGACGACGCGGAGGCCGCGGCGGCGCGCCTCGTCCATCACCGGCGCGTAGTACACCCAGTTGTAGCCGCCACGGTCGTACCAGCCCGAGGCGAGAAGGAACGGGTCGCCGCTGAGCTCACCGCTCGTCCAACGCGCCAGCACGGCATCGTCGCCTCGGTGGAAGAACTCCATTCCCAGGACGAGCGTCGACAGCCGGTCGGCGAGGCCGTCCACAAGACGCGCCTGCAGCTGCTTCTGCTCGATCGCGGTGTGCTCCTCGCCAAGGAGGATGACCCGCGCCTCGGCGAGGCGATCGAGCGCCTCGGCCTCGCTGATGACCTTGCCCGCGCGTACATCGTACAGCTGGCCCGCCCGCGCCGAGCCGGTCGAGTACGCGAGCTCCGGAGGGCCGAGCGGAAGCCGGTCCAGCTCGCCGGCACCGGCGCCAATCGCCACCATCGTGACCACACCAACGAGCGCAACCAGAGGACGCACCATGTCTCACCTCCGAGGCGATGATCGACCTTCACCGTACGCGATCACAGGCCGGTTGCCAAGCCGGACGAACTCGCATCCGTTGTAGAATTCCCGACGGTCGCGGCGACGCGACGGAGGTGGGATGAGAGACGCCAAGACCACGTTCGAGGAACTTCAAGAAGCGGTGGCGGCTGAGGCCTGGGACCGCGTGGAGGAACTGTGGCTCGAGCTGCTCGAGGTGCCACAGGTTCCGGTGCAGGAGCTGCTCGAGGTTCGCCGCCGGCTATGGAAGGCGGGTGAGAAGGAGCTCGCCATCACCCTTCTCGAGCTTCTCGCGGACGCGCTCGAAGAGCGTTCGGCATGGGAACAGGCACTGGCCGCGCTGCGCGAGCTCGTCCGTCTCACCGCGAAGCCCGATGAAGCACTCCGCGATCGTCTCGAAAGGGCGTTGCGAGAAAGCCGCGCCGGCAGCTCGTCGCTCGGGCGCGTGCTCGATCACTGCGAAGTTCGCGCCGCCAAACGGCCGCTCGAGGTCCTGGAAACAGCGGAGTTGTGGCTCGACCATGACACCGGAACGGTGGTCGAGGTGATCGGCCAGGGCTACGGTCGAGTCGTCGACATCAACCTCGAGCTCGGGAACCTCAAGGTCGATATCGGCGGCGTCCGGCCGGTGTCGATCCCCGTCGGCGCCATCGCCAAGTACATCCGGATCCTTCCCGCGGGCAGCTTCCTCCACCGCAAGATCACGGATCCAGAGGATCTGGCCGCGTTCGTCGACGACAGCCCTGGAGAAGCCCTGGCCGAGCTGCTGGGGTCGTTGGACGGCCCCGCCGACGTGGCAGCGATCAAGGGCGGCCTCGAGGGGTTGCTTCCGGCGGACGCCTGGACCGCCTGGTGGGGCAAGGCCCGCAAGCACCCGCGCATCGTCTCGAGCGGAGCAGGCTCGCGCCTCCGCTACAGCGTTGCCCGCAGCGCTGACGACGCCGACGACGCTTTGCTCGACGAGCTCGGCACGGCGCCGCCCCGGCGCCGCCTGGTCATCGCCCGTCGTGCCTCCGCCCGCGGTGACGGGCTCGCTCGCACGGTGGCCGAAAGGCTGCGCACAGGCCTGGCGGACCTCGAGGCCACCGATCCCGGCCTGGCGTGGGAAACGGCCGCCACCCTGGACACACTCCCCGGGGGAGGCGAGGCGGCCGAGGCGACCAGGAAGAAGCTGCTGGCGAGCGTGTCGCCGACAGCCCTGCTGACCGGCATCGAGGACCGGACCGCACGCCTGCAGGCCCTACAGGCGCTCCACGACGCGCAGCCGGATGGCTGGGCGGAAGTGTGGGCGGGATGGCTCCTGCACGAGGAGCATCCGGCAATCCTGAGCGAGCTGGCAACGGCCCTCACCCGCGCGGGTGAAGAGGAGCGGCTGGACTCCGTTCTCGAGGTGGTGTTCCGAAACCCCCACCAGTACCCGGCTCAGCTCGTCTGGGCGCATGAGGCAATGGTCGAAGAGCACGCTCCCGGAGCCCTCCGGTCGAGGCTGACCGCGTCTGTCCTGGAGCGGATCCCCGATATGCTGACACGCCAAGAGTACGGCCCCCTCAGGGCCAGGGCGAAGGGGCTGCTCGACGGCGGCAAGGCCGCGATCCGGGTGCTCCTGGAGTCTGCGACCCCGGAGCAGGCCAAGCGCTTCGTCGATCGGATTGCCCGCGCCCCGAACCTTGAGCCGGCCCGCGTCCGACTCGTCGAGCAGGCGGCAGCCAGCAGCGCGCCCCGCGTGATGGCGGAGGAGGCGCCGCTGATGGTCGCCACCCGGCGTGCGGTCACGGCCAAGCAGGCCGAGCTCAAGGAGCTGCTGGAGGTGGAGATCCCACGCACCCTGAAGGGAATCACGGCTGCGGCGGCCGAGGGCGACCTGCGCGAGAACTTCGAGTACCACATGCTGCGCGATCGCCAGGAGCTGCTGTCGGCCAAGGCGGCCAAGCTGCAGCGCGATCTGGCTCAGGTGCGCATCCTCGAGCCCGGGAGCACTGACACCTCGAGCGTCAACATCGGCACCATCGTCAGCCTGGAGGCGAACGGCGGGACCCCCCTCGACCCGGTCACGATCCTCGGCCCATGGGACGCCGACGTTGAGCGCCGCATCTTCGCCAACGGAACCGAGATCGCTCAAGGCCTGATCGGGCGAGTCGTCGGCGACCAGGTCGAGGTCGACGGTCAACGGGCACGGATCACCGCGATCGAGCCGTGGATGGGTGAGGACGCAAAGACGTAGGGGGCCCCCACCCGCCCAGCGAAGGCAGCCATTTGGGTGGTGTCAGCAGCGTTCCCGGAGTGTCTTCTCGAGTGATTTGCGGAGCGAATCGCTACGCGGTCGGGAGCAGGATCTCGAGCTCTTCCAGCGTCGGCTGGAAGAGGCAGGCGCCCACGGTCCCCGGACCGACGTGTGTGCCAACGACCGGGCCGATCTCACCTTCGACCATCTCGATGACCTGGAGGCTCTCTGCAATCGCGGCTCTCAGGCGGCCGGCCCATTTCGGCGCCGAAGCATGACCAACGGCGACGAACACTGGCTGAGCTGGGTCGATACGGTCCTTCAGCAGCTCCACGAGCTTGGGCTGCACGTTGCGCCCGCCGCGGACGCGCTCGAGCGGTACAACCTCCCCGTCCTGAAGCGCGAGGATGGGCTTGATGCCGAGCAAGCTACCGAAGAAGGCCTGCGCCTTGCCGATGCGGCCGCCTTTCTGCAGGTACTCCAGGGTGTTGACCGAGAACATCATGTGGTAGCGCTGGCGCTGGTCCTCGAGACGTCGGACGACCTCGTCCAGGGAGAGGCCGTGCTCGACCATCCGCGCCGCGAGAACGACCTGCAGCCCGAGGCCGACGGTGGTCTGCCACGAGTCGACGATGCGGATTACCGGCTGATGGTCGAGAGCACCCTGCTCGCGGGCCTGCTGAAACTCGGAGGCGCCCCGCTCGACGGCGTCAGCCGCACGCTTGGCGGTGTCCGAGAGCTTGGCGGAAATGTGGACCGACAGGATGTCGCCGGCTCCGACAAGCCGACGGTACGTTTCGATGAACTCGCCGATGCTCGGCGGGCTCGTCGTCGGCAGCTTCGATGCCTCGGTCAACCGCTTGTAAAACTGGTCCGGCTGCAGGTCGATCCCGTCCTTGAAGACCTGGCTCTCGAAGAGGACCGACAGCGGAACGACGCTAACGTTCAGGCGGCGGGCGAGCGCCGGCAGGAGATCGGCCGTCGAGTCGGTCACGATCTGAACTCGGTTCTTGGGGATCTTGAAGCTGAGAACGCCCTGCTTCTCGAGGTTCAGTGTCGCCCGGACCACCTGGAGGTCGGTCGCCGGCACCGTGTCGATCAGCTCCGCGAAGTTCTTCACCTTCTGCGTCGCCGTCAGCACCTGGCGCTCGACGGGCGTGAACTGGAGAGCGAAGAAGTTCTCGCCCATGCTCATATCCACGCCCGACTTGAGTGAGGGAAGGTTCCGGAACAGCTCATCGAGCTGGAACTTCTCGTCGACCGCATCGCTGACCAGAGTTGTCAGATCGGTGTCGATCAGGCGCTCGACCGAATCTTCCTCGAGACTGATCACGAACCCGCCACCCCGCAGCGACGCGACACGGTTGAACGCCTTACGTCCCTTGACTCCGCCCCAGTGGGCATCGACGACGCCGCCGTCGCGCAGCCAGATCCCCGCGTCCGGCCCCACCGACAGGCTCACGTGCCCGGTAATCACGTACTTCTGGAGCACGCGGAGCAGGTCACCGATGGAGATTCTCGTCAGGTCGCCGTAAAGAGAGTCGATGCCATCACCGAGCTCACCGCCGATGTCCCTGGCCAGCAGCAGCAGACGCACCTGCTGCAGAAGACGCGCCGGTGCCAGCCCGACCGACGACAGAAAGAAAACGACTCCTTCGGGC
>JAJDNH010000155.1 GCA_022340775.1 Acidobacteriota bacterium | reverse complement strand
GACGGAGTGACGGAGTGATGAAGTGACGGAGTCCCCCACCCACCAGCAGAACGCGGGCGACGGGCGCTCCAGAGCATGGTGCGGTCGGTGGCACGTGCCATGCTTCGAGGTTTCCTGGCTACCGTTCTCCGTACCGGCGCTTGGGCAGGAAACCTCGAGCTTGGCAATGCACGGGGAGGGCGGTCAGCCGTGTGGCCACAGCTACGAGGGAGGCGCCTCGTTGCCTGCCCGGAGCGGGCCGCGAGGCCGCCTCTGAGGCGAACTTCGTTGCCCGCTCCGAGGCAGGCGACGACGGGCGTCTGTAGAGCAGGCGTCCGGGCGCCGGAGTTGCACGGGGAATGTCTCCCTGACCACCCAGACAATGCGGCCCCGGGGACTCATGAGCTACAACGGCCACTCATGAGCTGCAGCCGGCTTTCATGAACTGGAACGGCCGCTCGCGCGGCGGGGGTTGCGCCAGAGTGATGCTCTGTAGGGCCCGGGGAACGGCTATTCGCAGCTCCGGCGGCCGTGCGGTCCAAGGCGACCGCCCGCCTCGCGTTTCCGGCGGTCGCGAGGCAACGAGCGGGGATGAAGGACCCCGTGGCGACCGCCGGAAGCCACTCGGGCCGCCTCTTCCAAAGCTGGACCCGTTCTCTGAACGCCAAGGGCCGTGGGAGCCCGGCATCAGCTTCCCCCTTGTAGCGCGCCAACCTGCCCATCGCGCTCCAGGAAGAAGCTGTGCCCGGCACGCCCGTTTGAGTGCACCATTCTCTGTAGAGCGTTGCGGCCGCGTTCTCCGAACGGGCTTCTCCAGCCGGGGCTCCAAGGTGGTGCCGGAGGAGGGATTCGAACCCTCACGGCCTTGCGACCGGCGGATTTTGAGTCCGCTGCGTCTACCGTTCCGCCACTCCGGCCCAAAGGGACATCATTCTGTCCTCAGGTACCTCGGCGGTCAACCCCATCCGGTTGCCGCTTTGCAAATCACGAGTCTCCCGGTGCCGCGGGCGGTTCCGGGATCCACAGCTCTCCGTTCTCGCGACGGCGCGAGATCTCGGTGTCCACTTTTCCGGCGAGGCTGGTGTCAATGCCACCGTCCCGGCCCAGATAGAGGGTTTGGGACGGGAATGCGAACCCGCTCCCCGAAGCAGCAACGATCTCGAAGATCTTGAAGTTGAGCTCCTCGGCGAGGGCTGTGTACTCGGCGTAGTCGGCGGCCAGCAGCCAGGTGAAGATCCCGATGTTGATCGAGTACGCCCCGAACTCCGCGAGACGCACCCGCACCACCTCCTGGAAGACTTTCGGATGTCCGACGAGCAGCTTCTTGATTTCGTCGATGACGTACTCCAGCTGCGCCTTGGTCGAGTCGTAGAGGAGGCCCACGGTTGTCTGGTAGAGGAACCTGTCTCGTGCCGCGAAGTTCTCGACCCGCTCCGTGATGAGGGGCCCGTTCGGGATCGTCACCATCGTTCGCGCAAGTGTGCGGACTCGGGTCGAACGCAGGCCGACCTCCTCGACGGTCCCGACGAGATCTCCGATCTTGACGAAATCGCCGATCTGGAACGGGCGATCTGCGGCGATCGCCAGCGAGCCGAACAGGTTCTCGACGGTTCTCTGGGCCGCGAACGCTACCGCCACACCGCCGATGCCGAGACCCGCCACCAAGCCCATGACGCGCACCCCGACGGAGTCCAGTCCGACGACGATCGCCACCGCCCATACGCCGACTTTCATGATACGAGCGAAGATCGGGATGAAGTTGCGCGCCATGTCGTTGCTCTCGGCGGCGGCGGACAGACGCAGGACGCGCGCCGCGATCGCCACCCAGCGGCTCAGCAGCCAGCCGAGGAAGAGAACCGCCACCAGCTTCCAGACCACGCCGACGGTTTTCGTCGCCGGCTCGGAGAGCCCCAGCCAGGGCACGGCGAAGAACAGAAACGCGGCCAGGATGCCCAGCCGGGCCGGGCCGTCCAACGCGTCAACAAGTGCATCGTCCCACTTGATGGCGGTCCTGTCGGCAACCCGTCGGAGCGCCCCCATGAGAGCCGGCGTCACCAGTCGCGCCAAGAGCAACCCGGCCAGCAGCAGCACTACGAGGCCGACCCACTGCCAGAGCTGGACCTCTCCGGCCTCGAGGGTGAAGAAGAACGCGGGCAGGTGGTCGCCCAGCCAGCCGTAGCCGTCCTGCTCGTACAGCGGGTTGATCGCCGCCACGGTGGCCCGGGCGAATACCCAGATGTCCTCGTGGCCGGAAACCTGCCGGTGCTGGAGCAGAATGTCGACCTTCGAGCCCTTGAGGTCGAGCGTAGTCAGGCGCTCAACGTCGGGCCCGAGGCCTTTCTGGGGCGTCGGCTGGGACTCGTCAGGAATCGCTTCGGGATTGACCCAGAAGGTCCGGTCGAGCACGATCTTGAAGCGGCGCGCCAGCAGGGCCCCTTTGCGGCGCTGCTCGCTCGGCAGGTAGGCCTCTAGATCCAGGTAGTGGGCCGCCATGGCGAACCGGCCCTCGCGGCAGGCGGTCAGGAAACCGACCACCGTTTCGCGAGGTGTCGACCGGTCGACCGCGGCGGGCAACGGACCGAGACCAACGTTGACGACATCCAACCTCGCCGAAGGCGTTGAAGACGGCGCCGGGGTCGGCAGCTGTGCCGACGCCAAGCCGGATAACGCCAGCCACACCACCCCTAGGATCCAGAGCTGTTGTCCACTCCTCATGATGCTCCCTCCAGCAGCTCAGCCTGCAAGCCGGCGCGCCGTCTCGGCGAGCTTCGCCTGGGCCTCACGATCAATGGGCGGGAACGGGAAGTCTGCAAGACGGTTGGTCGGCAGGAGATGGATGTGAACATGCTCGACCTCGTAGCCGATGATCACCGTCACCACTCGCCGGCAGGCGGTGCGCTCCTTGAGCAGCCGGGCGACGGCCCGTGCTGCGCGCCACAGGTCGAGAAAGGGGTCCTCATCCATCGAGTAGATCTCGGGCCACGTTCGCTTCGGAATAACGAGGGTGTGTCCTTCCACACGTGGGTTGACGTCGAGAAAGGCCAGGTGGGCACTGTCCTCCCACACCTTGTGACAGGGAATCTCGCCGTTCACAATGCGTTCGAAGATCGTCGACATCGCGCACCTCCGCGTCGGGGCCCGGCTTGAGCGCCAAGCTTACCATCGCCCGCATGACCCGCGCTGTGCGAGCCGGTTTCACCGAAAGCAGGGGACTTATCCAGTTGTCTGTACGCCACGAGACGTTTCCTGGACAGTCTCGACGCGACTCGACTCCATGTTGACGCTGACCGCATGGAAGACTATATTCGTAATTGGTGATAGATGTACGCGTTGGGGGGGAGAAACAGGAGGAACCGTGCCCCTATCCGATGAGCTGCTTCACAAGATCGCCGACGTCCTCAAGGCGATGGCAGACCCCACGCGGCTGAAGATCATCCACAGCCTTCACAACGGAGAGCTCTGCGTGTCGTCCATCCTCGAGGCCGTAGGAGGCAGCCAAGCGAACATCTCGAAGCACCTGTCCGTGCTCAAGCGAGCCGGTCTCGTGGACTGTCGTCGCGAGGGCCTCAACGTCCACTATCGGATCATCGACGACGGCGTATTCACCATCTGTCGGAACGTCTGTGACTCGCTCGAGGAGAGGTTGGACCGGGAACGGGCGGCGGTCGTCTCCGGCCGTCGGCAGATGGAGGAGGAAGAGTGGGGAGAGGCCGTCATGGCCCCCAGCGATGGAGACCACTAAGCAGGTCCGAACGACCTGTCGTCCATCGCCCCACGGAGACCGGCGGACAGGCTCGAGACAGTTCCCAGGCTGTTCGTCGGGATGCAACGACAACGGGAGGACTCGATGCCCATCTACGAGTACCGCTGTACGGACTGCGGCCACGTATTCTCGAGGCTGCAAAAGGTCGGGGCCACGGCTGACGGCGTGACCTGCCCGGAGTGCGGCGGTGCCAACTCCGAGCGGCTGGTGTCGACCTTTGCCAGTACTTCGCCGGGCAGCCAGCGGGGCGCGAGCTCCTGCGGCGCCGCAAGCGGCGGGTTCACCTGAGGCGCCTGACCCGGGGGCCCGTGCGGCCCTGACAACGTTGCGTCAAGCCAAAACCTCTGCGAGCACTCCCGACGACGAATGGCGGGGACAATTCACCAATGCACGAAACACCCGCTAGTCCGGGCTAGCCTGCCTGCAGACCCTCGCTCCCTGCCTTGGATCCGGACGTGCGCTCACGGAGGCGCAGCACCTTTCGCTCCACCAGCCCCGCCACCAACACCTTGTTGCGGAGCTCGGCCCCCGGCAGGAGGCTCAAAACCTCGCCGAGCGTATAGGAGCCGTTGACGCGCGACAGCAGGAAGCCCTCCTCGGGGCTGCAGTTGATCTTCGGGAGCTCGGCAGGCGCGACGGCCAGCTCGGGAACCACGTCGTCCTCGAGCCCGGCCGCCTCGAGAGCACCCTCGATTCTCTTCTCGAGATCGGCGGCGAGCTCCTGGACCTCCTTGTTTCCACTGTAGTTCGTTCTCAGCTGGTGGACCCGCTCGCTGGCCTGGAGAAGCTCGCCCTTCACGAGCTCCCGCTCGCCATGTTTGAGGACAACTCGCCACGAGCTTTGTGTGAACCCAGGGATCACGGGATCTTCCTCTCCGGGAACCAGCTCGAAGAGCCCCTGGGTGAGCCCCTGATAGAGGAAGTTGGCGACGTGGAACTCCGGCAGCCTGCAGGCCAGCGCGATACGTTCGACACTGTTGGTACCGTTGGTCTCGCGCAGGACGGCGAG
>JAJDNH010000135.1 GCA_022340775.1 Acidobacteriota bacterium | reverse complement strand
TCGTCGAAGGCGGCCTCGAAGACGATCTTGTGAGATTGGTGGCAGTAGCGCCGCGCGGCGTTCAAGCCGCCGGGATCGACGCCCCCTAGGACTGGTGACGTTGGTACGCACCCACCCTGGCGGGCGGGGCGCCCGCCCCATCCACGGATGGAGAAGGTAGAACTACCCGCATGTGCAGCTCCTCGAGGTGCAGGTACCTGATCCGTGCTGGCGAAGCTGTATTGGAAGAAGGACAATACCAGATTACCATAACACCGACCATATGGGGGTGTGAGATGACCGAAGGCGGAATCCGGAAGGTGACGTACTCCTTGACGGAGGAACAGCTGGGCGCCATGGAGGGGGCGGTGCAGGAGGGGGCCGCGCCTTCGAACAGCGCCTTCGTGGCGGAGGCGGTGCGGGAGCGTTTGGAGAAGTTGCACGAGGAACGCCTGCGGGAGGCGTTCGAGGAGGCAGCCCGGGATCCACTCTTCCTCGAGGACGTCGAGGACACGATGCAGGCCTTCGCCGGTGTTGACGAAGCCCCGGAGCCGCAGGAGGGCGAATGACGGACGAGCCGCTGCAATGGTCCGTCTGGCTGGTCGACCTGAGCCCGGTGGTGGGGTCGGAGCAGGCCGGCCGCCGTCCGGTGGTGGTTGTTTCCCGGGAGGCGGCCAACGCCCGGCTGCCGGTGGTGACGGCGGTGCCGCTGACCTCGCGGAAGGCCGGCCGGAGGGTCTACCCCAACGAGGCGCTCATTCCCGAAGGCAGCGGTGGGATCGCACGCGAGTCCGTGGCCATGGCCCACCAGGTGCGGACGGTCTCGAAGCAGCGCCTTGCGCGCCGCCTCGGCTCTTTCGACAACGACGCCGTCCGGGAAGCGATTCGGCTCGCCCTGAGGATCCAGCTCGACCTTTGAGCCGGGCTTCTCGTGGACCGGCGGAGCGAGGCCGGTGAGACCTTCGTTGCCACAACAGAGCAGGATTGCATTTCCTTGGTGGGGGCAGGCGTCTTGCTGGTTCCACGTATCACTTTCTTGCAACCGGCTGCCGCCATCCTCCCCCACGCCAAACACTGAGCCCCAACCGCCCACCCCTCAATGCACATCTGCGCCGTCCAGCTCGGGGTCGTCGAAGGCGGCCTCGAAGACGATCTTGTGAGATTCGTGGCAGTAGCGCCGGGCGGCGTTCAGGCCGCCGGGATCGACGCCCCCTGCGCTCTGGAGGTCGCCGCTGCCGTAGACCTCGTAGTAGGTGTCGTCATCGAACACCAGGTAGAGCTGCCAGGCGGGCGCCTTCCCCTCCTTGGCGATGACGGCACTGATCCGCTTGCCGATGATCAGCCTCACCCGTCCTTCACCATCGCTTGCCTCCCGGCACGACAGAACAAGAGCGGGCGCGGGACAGTCTACCCCTGCAACCGTCGAATCCGAGTCCCCACTGCGATCGATCACCGGCCGGCGCCGGGAGCTCCCGATTCCCGGGAGGTGCGCTTTGCATCGAGGCGGTCGTGCTGTAGTCTTCGGGAAACGATGATGCGAGCGGTCACCTACAGGCGGTACGGATCTCCGGACGTGCTCGAGCTGGTGGAGGCGCCGAAGCCGGCGCCCGGTCCCGAGCAAGTCCTGGTCCGGGTTCAGGCGGCGTCCGTCAACCCGATCGACTGGCACTTCATGCGCGGCTCGCCGGCCGCCGTCCGGCTCATGACCGGGCCGCTTCGCCCGAAAGACGGCCGGCTCGGCAGGGATCTCGCCGGCGTGGTCGAAGCGGTCGGTTCGAACGTCAGCCGGTTTCGGCCGGGCGATGAGGTGTTCGGTGCAGCGCCCGGCACCGTTGCCGAGTACGTCTCGGCTCGTGCGGACCGTCTCGCCGCCAAGCCGGAGAACATCACCTTCGAGCAGGCGGCGGCGGTGCCGGTGGCCGCGCTCACGGCGCTGCAGGGCCTGCGCGACAAGGGGCGGCTCCGGGCGGAGCAGAAGGTGCTCGTCATCGGGGCGGCCGGGGGCGTCGGCACGTTCGCGGTCCAGATCGCGAAGGCGTTCGGCGCGGAGGTGACCGGTGTCTGCAGCACGCGGAACGTCGAGATGGTCGCCTCGATCGGCGCCGACCGGGTCGTCGACTACACGCGGGAGGACTTTGCTGAAGGGGAGGCCCGGTACGACGTCATCCTCGACTGCATCGGGGATCATTCCTTGTCCGACTACCGGCGGGTCATGAACGCGAAGGGGATCCACGTCGGGGTCGGCGGCTCCGGCGGCACTCTGCGGGTGCTTCTCGACTTCGTCACCGCCACGGTCGTGTCGGCCTTCGTGAGTCAGCGGTTCGTGGGTTTCGTTGCCGCGATCAAAGGGGCGGACCTCGACGCTGTCGCGGAGCTGATGCAAAGCGGCAAGGTGACGCCCGTCGTCGACCGGACCTACCCGCTCGAGCAGGCCGCCGACGCGGTCCGGTATCTCGAGACGGGACATGCCAGGGGCAAGGTGGTGGTGACGATCCGCTGAGCGGCCGACCGCCCGGCCAGTGACGGAGTGACGGAGTGACGGAGTCCCCCACCCAAGAGGGGAAACGGGAGACGGCGCCCCACCCACGCTGGCGGGCGGGACGTCCGCCGCCAACAAAGAAGGCAGTGCCTGGTCTCCAGTCCGTGAGGAACCGGAGACCGGGCACCTCCCGGAGAGACCATCGAATAGGAAGGTCTCCCTGGGATGTCAGGAAGGTGGCCCTGACGGTCCTACCAGCCGCTTTGGCTCGCTCGGGAGTCTTTGCGTTCCTGCGCGACCTCGACCTTGACGGTCCGTCCGTCGATCTCGGTCTGGTTGAGCGCAGCAGCCGCCGTTTCGGCCTGGTCGTCATCGGAGAAGGTGACGAACCCGAAGCCCCGCGACCTTCCCGAACCGCGGTCGGTGATGACGACGGCGTCGGTGATCTCGCCGTGGGTCTCGAACGCCTTCCGCAGGGTGTCGTTGTCTACGTTCCAGCTCAGGTTTCCAACAAATAGCTTCTTCGACATGTCGTTCCTCTCTTGTCTCGGAGGCGCCGGGCAGGCCGGCGCGTTCCGGTGATCTCATTAACGGGGCCTGCCGCCCGCCGGCCGTGTCTGCCCGGGCTCATGCCCGGTGGGCCCGCCCGGTGCGGTGTCGTCTGGGTTTCGGTGGCGTCGTACCCAGGTTTCGTGCTCGTCCGTTGCCGCCTCCGGTGCGGCTGTGCTGGCGCTGCCCGTTCCGGGGCTCGCCGGCACCGTTCCTCGGAGCGGCCACGGGAGCCACGCGAAGGTCGAAGCCGTCGAGCAGGCGGCGGTCGATCCGCCGTCCGAGCGTGCGCTCGATCGCCCTCAGCTCGTTCTCCTCGTCCGGTGACACGAAGGTCAGGGCATCGCCGGTGGTGCCGGCGCGGGCCGTGCGCCCGATACGGTGGACGTAGTCGTCGGGTTGCCGCGGGACGTCGAAGTTAATGACGTGCGGCAGCGCTTCGACGTCGATGCCGCGCGAGGCCAGGTCGGTCGCCACCAGGACCCGGATGCGGCCGTTCTTGAAGGCCGCCAGGGCGGACTCGCGTTGCGGCTGCGAACGGTTGCCGTGAATCCTGTCGCACGGGATACCCTCCCGGTCGAGGTACTTGGCGAGGCGGTTGGCGCGGTGCTTGGTGCGGGTGAAGACCAGGGCCGTGCGCACCTCACTGCGTTGCAGCATCTCCAGCAGGAGCTCCTTCTTGCGCTGCTCGGGGACGGACATGACCGACTGGCGGATGCCGGTCGCGGGTGCCGCGCGGTGCTCGATGCCGAGTCTCTCGGGCCGTTCAAGGAGGTCGCGGCTCAGCGCCACGATCGGCCGCGGCAGGGTGGCCGAGAACAGCATCGTCTGCCGTCTCTCGGGCAGGCGGGCGAGGATCCGCCGGACGTCGGGCAGGAAGCCCATGTCGAGCATCCGGTCGGCCTCGTCCAGCACCAGGACCTCGAGCCGGTCGATGCGGAACCACGGCTGCGACATATGGTCGAGCAGGCGGCCCGGGGTCGCCACCACGACGTCGACGCCGGAGCGCAGAGCCCGCACCTGCGCCGCCGGCCTGACGCCGCCGAAGACCGTTGTCGAGGTGACGCGGCAGTGTCGGCCGAGCGTCGTGAGGTGCTCGTGCACCTGGGCCGCGAGCTCGCGGGTCGGGGTCAGGACGAGGGCCCGGATTCCGTTCCTGCCGGGCCGGCGCAGCAGACGCTGAAGGATCGGAAGGACGAAGGCCGCGGTCTTGCCGCTGCCGGTCATCGCGGAGGCGAGGATGTCGCGGCCGTCGAGAGCCGGCGGCATGGCCGCCGCCTGGATCGGAGTGGGATGCTCAAAACCCATGTCGGTGACCCCGCGCAGCAGGGCGGGATCGAGTTGGAGGTCGGTGAACTTCAAAGGGCACGAATTCTTTCTGCAGATACACGGCTGCAAGGAGCAGGTGTACTGCGGGTCGGTTCCGGCTGGATTGTGAACGGGAGAACTGCCGGTGGGACTGCCGTTCGGGTCGTCATGCGACCCGCGAGTTACGTAACGGCTTCGGGAGAGATCGGTCTTTCCTTGTGAAGCCGAAGACGCATCATTGCACAGGTGTGCGCAAAAGGCAAGCCGGTCGCTGCTGTGGCCTACGGCCCGGAACGGCCTTCATGGGCTGAAATGGCGGCTCATGGGCCGGATCGGTGAGGTCGGCATCCACCCACCTGGGGGACGCAAGACGCGAGACGCAAGACGCGAGACGTGCCCCCACCCGCCCGGGGAAACGGAAAACGGGAAACGGGAAACGCTCCCCAGCCCACCCTGTGATTAAGTGATTGAGTCGTTAGGTGATTAGGTTTCCCCCGCCCACCCGACAGGCGGATCGTGCCGTCCGCCCGGGCCAGTGACGGAGTGATGGAGTGACGCGGGCCCGCCCGCCCACCCGACAGGCGGGACGACGCTGTCTTCTGGGTAGGCGCGTCCTTCAGGGCGCGCCCCCAAGTTTCTCCACCGGGACCAGGTGTCACCGGGCTCGCCCCACAATGTGGGGGCGGGCGCTGAAGCACCCGCCTACAGGACCTTCCGCGGCCAAGCCTCCTGCGCCCGGCCCCCCGCCCACCCGGTGATTAGGTGATTGAGTGATTAGGTGATTAGGTTCCCCCGCCCACCCAGGCGGGCGGGACGCCCGCCGCTACCAAAGAGCGGAGCTTCTGCTTCATGGTGGGGGCAGGCGTCTCGCCTGCCCGGGGGGGGGTCGTGAGCAGCGGTACGACCCGTGACGCCCGCCGCTACCAAAGAGGCGGGATGCCGGGGCGTCGGCCGCCCTTCGTTGCGTCAGCGACCGTCCCGCACCCGCGGGGTACCGCTGCCGAGCCTGGTGTGGGTGGCCGTCGTCACCGTGGCGGCGGAGTCGCCCATCGCCCTGCCGATCCCAGCGGGCATGGGGACGCGCGTGAAGTTGAAGGTCACCGTTCCGTTGGGGCACCCATAGTACTGAGCCGAGATCGTCAGGCTGCCGGAGAGGCTCATCCCGGCGGTCATGGCCTGGCTGCTCGTCAGCCTGGATTGGATGCACGGCCGCCAGAGGGGGGTCCAGTCGCTGATGGTGATGGTGCCGTGGTCCTCGTAGCCCGTGAACGCCGAGTCGAGGTAGCCGTCTGAGTTGTAGACCTGCGCCGAGATCTTGCTCTGCATCTGCAAGATGTAAAGGGAGAAGCTCTCGGGGCTTCCCTGCGATGGCGTCATCGTCCCCTGCCACAAGCCCGTCAGGTCGTACATCTGATGGGCCCAGGTTCCCTGGAGGTCGACGCGGTCCTCGAGGAACACGGAGTCCCCCGAGTAGTTGTCGACCGGTGTCGCGTAGGCGACCCACTGGATGTCGCTGTCGGTGTCGACGCAGCGGATCTTGATGTAGCCGTTGGAGAACGACGCAGAGAAGGAGCTGAGCGCGACCTGGGACATGCCCCATGGCATCAGCGTCAGCTGGGTGCTGCCGTACTGGGAGCCGTTGGCGCCGTGGGTGGTGATCTGGAGCGTGATCGAGTGGCCGGTGGCGTTGACGGCGCCGACGTTGGTCCTGAAGGAGCCGTCGTCTGAGACGCCGGTGATGAAGGAGGTGGCGCCGCCGGGGTTCATGAGGCTCCGTCCGTTCTCGGTCTGCCCGTAGGTCTCCGGGGATCCGGTGAAGGTTCGGGCGGTGACGGAGAAGGAGGCCCCGGCCATCGAGTAGACCAGAAGGGCGCCCTTGCCCTGGGCGCCGAAGGTCTGGCTGACCACATCGGGAAGCGTGAGGTTGGCCGACGGCGCGAGGGTGAAGTCCTGCCCGGTCGCGGAGCTGTTGTCCTGCCCCTCGGGCAGGTAGATCACTCTGACGGTGATCGACTGCCAGCTGTACGGGTTGACGATCGACACGTCCGTCTGCCAGTAGGTGCCTTTCTTGCCCTGCAGGTGCGCCGCGGCCGGGATGATGTACCAGTCCGAGAGCGAGCTGCCCGAGCCTGCAACCGTGGTCGACGCGACCAGCAGCGCCGCAATCATCAGAATCGTCCTCTTCATCTCACGCCTCCTCGTTCCCGGGTTGACCCGGGGCCCGCACCCTGCATGGCGGCGCCGGCCTCGATGAGAGGCGCCGTCACGAGGGTGTTGAGACCAGTACTCGAGCTGGACATCTTCCGCGAGTCCGAGTGTACCAGCTTTGCGCGGTGGTGGGTGATACACGAAAACGGGGCCGCTCTGGAGAGCGGCCCCGCGTGAGCTCGTACGGTCAGGAGGCTAGAAGGTCACGGTCGCCTGGTTGGAGCAGACGCTGCTGCCCGCCTCGCAGACCTGGTAGACGTAGGTGGCGCTGCCGCGCTTGTTGACGCGGTCGGTGTAGAAGCCGTCGTTGGCCGTGGTCGTGATCACGGAGCCGTCGCGGTAGACGTCGACGCTGCTGCCGCTGGCGCCGCTCCACGTCAGGTCGACCCGCTGCCTGTTGCGCACCAGGTAGCCGGTGGCGGTCAGGGTGATCCCACCGCTCGGCGCGGTCACGGTGACCGGCAGCGAGGCGCTGTCGGTTGCGCCGCCGTTGTCGGTCACTGTCAGGGTGACGGTGTAGGTGCCGCCGGAGGCGAAGCTGTGGCTCGGGTTCTGCGCCGTCGAGCTGCCGCCGTCACCGAAGTTCCAGCTCCAGGAGGCAATGGAGCCGTCACTGTCGGTGCTGGTGTCGGTGAAGGTGCAGTCGAGATCGGTGCAGCTGTAGGTGAACGACGCGGTGGGCGGCGTGTTGCCGGAGCCGGAGCCGACGGTGAACTCGCAGACGTAGGTGTTCCACTGGTACTGGCCGGTAGAGGTGAAGACCTCGTTGGTGTGCCAGAAGGAGTCCGTGGTCGGGTTGATGGAGGTCGCCGCGTAGTCGCCCGAGCGGCCGGTGCCCTGCTGGATGCCCGATCCCGCGGCGCAGATAGTCTCGCCCGAGTCGAGGACCCCGCTGCCGCTGTTGGCTGCGGACTGGCCGGCCACCGCCGTCGACACGTAGGTGTTGGTGCTGGAGATGGCGTAGCCGAGGCCGATGTCGCCGGCGGCGTTCATGGCGATACTGGGCAGCCACCGGTACTCGCCGTCGTTGGGGCCGTAGGTGCCCTCCTGGTAAAGTGACCAGGTTCCGCTGTTCTCACGCATCTCGTACCAGCGGATGCCTGCGCGGCCGTTGCCGACGTCGACGGTGTGGGCGGCCAGCATCGTGCGGTAGGTGCCGAAGTCCCGAATCTGGAGCCGGTGCATGAGCCGGTCCGAGAGCGCTTCCAGCGCCGGGCCGCCGCCCGGCTGCGGGATGCATGCCTCGCGCGAGGCGGAGCACAGGTCGCTGTCGAACGCCGCAATCGGGATCGAGGCGATGTGGTTCGCAGAAGCGGTCTGGGTGGTCCAGTCGACGTCGATCTGCCAGATGTCGAAGCGGCTGGACTGCGACATGGCGGTGGCGAAGAGGGCCGGTGCCGAGCCGCCGCCGTCGAGGTCGCCGGCGACGAAGCCGAACTGGCCGGTGCCGATGTTGAAGCCGATCAGGTTGGCCGGCTGGCCGGCGTACATGGCTGCCTTGTCCATGACGCCGAGGAAGGTCCCGGCGAACGTGAAGTTCCGGCCCCGCTTCTTGAACAGGTTGGCGGTCATCGTGATCGAGCCCGTGACGATGCCGTGCTTGGGATAGTCGTCGAAGCCGATGTTGTCGAACGAGAACTCGTAGCGGTTGTAGGCCCCGGTCGGGTCGCCCGTCTGGGAGATGGCGACGCACTGCGAGTAGGTCGCCATGCTGTCCGGGAACGCGAACTGGCTGACCAGCCACCGGTTGGCGGTGCCGTCATAGAGAACGACAGGGTCTCCCTGGTTGTTCGCTTCGCAGTTGCCGCCCATCCCCGACCAGAAGGCGTTGCTGGGGAACGGTCCCAGGAGGACGTTGCCGCTCTTGTCGAACACCGTCGTCAAGAGGTTGATCATCTGCATGTAGTCGTTCGTACCCACCGCGCCGTCGGTGTCGGGAGGCGCCACCAGGAAGCCGAGGATGGATCCGTTGTCGTTGTTGGAGGAGCCGAAGAAGCCGCTGCTGACGGCCGTCGGACCGTTGCCCTGAGCGGCCTGCAGCAGCGCATCCCGGGTCGGGGACCCGACGCCGGGCGCCGGCTTGCCCTCGCCGCGGTAGTTGGGGACCTCACGCGGTGCGCGCGGGGTGACCGGCTTGGCACGCGCCACCGCGGCCGCGACTGCCAGCGACGGCAGTGGGTGGTTGATGGCGTGGGCGTCGATTCTCTCCAGAGCGACGGGGTTCTGCGCCTGAGCCGGCGCGGTGAGGAGGGTTGCCAGCAGTGCGAAGCAGGCAACGGCGATGAGAATGGTTCTCGTGTCTTTCAAGACCATAGCTCCTTCCTCGGTATGGGTTTTCGTTCTTTTGCGCTCCTGTAACTCCGGGTCTTACTGAGAACTAGACTCAGCAAGCTACCATGCGAGAGAACCCCTCGTCAAGGCTGAATGGTTGCTCAAGCGGTGTCGTCTATCACCTTCTGACTGTCTCGTTTCGGTGCCGTGCGGCGGGGGTGGGGGGAGGTTTCTGGCCGAACAGATGCTCTTGACCGGTCGTTGATGGGCCGATCCGGGCGGGTATTGACAGGAAGAAGACGCGAATGTACATTGTCTGCAGACAGCAGACAATGGTTGCAACCACCCCCATCCTCCGCATTGACCTGAGCTCCCAGGTGCCGGTCTACCGGCAGATCGCGAGCGGTCTGAGGATCCTCCTGGTCGGTGGTGGGCTGCCGGCCGGGAGCCGGCTTCCGACCACCCGCGAGCTCGCCATGGACCTCGGAGTCCATCGCAACACCGTGGCCGAGGCGTACAGGATCCTCGCCGACGAGGGGTGGCTGGAGCTGCGCCGGCGGCATGGTGCGACGGTGCTGGACCGCCGCCGCCCGGCCTCAGGCCCCGAGGCGCGCGCCCGCTGGGTGCGCAGGCTGGAGGGCCTGGTCGCAGAGGGCCTGGCGGAAGGCCAGTCCGTCGAGGCTCTCGCGAGCGCGCTGGAAGCAGCGTGTGATGCGCTGCGAGAGGACCGGCGGCTCGCGGAGGAAGCGTGATCGTACCTGGCAGTCGTTGCCCGCAGCCTGTGCACCACGAAGGGGGAGAACGCCCATGAATCCAGCCGCCTCAATGACCTTCGAGCTTTTCACCGTTGGCATCTTGCTCATTGTCGGGTTCATCTTCGCTGCGATGCCGCGCCTGACGCGGCCCAGCCTGTACTTTGCCGTGACCGTCAATCCGAGCTTCCGCGACAGCGCCGAAGGTCGCCGCGCGCTCACTCGCTACAGGACAACGGTCATAGCCGGCACGGTGGTGTGCACGGTGCTGGCGCTCCTGCTCCGGCCGGGTGTCCATCCCTTCGACGAGGCGGGGCTTCTGCTGATGCTGGTCGGGATCTCTCTGACCGCTTTCCTGGCGGCTCGGCGGATGGTCCTGCCGAGCTCCCAGGAGCCGACTGCCCAGCGCGACGCGGAGCTGGTCGGTCGGCGTAGGCGCCTTCCCGGCGGCGTAGCGCTCCAGTCCCTCCCGTTCGCGCTGCTGGCGGCGGTCGCCGGTCTGGTCCTCCTCCGGTGGGGCGACATTCCGGCCCGCTTTCCCATTCACTGGGGGATGAACGGCCAACCCAACGGGTGGGCCGACAGGACCGTCGTCGGGGTCTTTGGTCCGCTGCTGACTGGTGTGGTTGTCTGTAGCCTGCTGCTGGTGGTGGCGTGGGCGATCACCCGCTGGTCTCGCAGGCCGGCCGCCACAGGTCCGTTGGCTGAGCGGGGGGCCCGGTTCCAGCAGCTGATGCTGTGGGTGCTTCTGGCGGCGGAGCTCTTCCTCGCGGCGGTCACCGGGTGGGTGGCGCTGCTCCCCTGCCTGCCATCACACGACCCGGAGATGACGGCCGCCGTGATTTCGGTCTTGACGTTGGTCGGAGTGGCGGCTGTGGTCGTGGTCTTGGTGAGAGCCGGCCAGGGCGGCTCGCGGCTGGCGACCTCACGGGTGGCGGACGGAGCCGCCGAGGAGAGCCTCGGCGATCGCAGCGCAGACCACTTCTGGAAAGGGGGCTTGTTCTACGTCAACCCGGACGACCCGGCGCTGTTCGTGGAGAAGCGGTTCGGGATCGGCTACACGCTCAACTTCGGCAACCTGTGGGCGTGGGCGATTCTCTTCCTCGTGATTGTCGTGCCCGTGGTCATCGGCGTGCTGCTTTGACCGCTGCTAACCGGGTGCCACGAGCCGGTCTTAGCGGCTGTTGAATCGCGGTGTCCGGCAAAGCGCGTCCGCCTTACCGCGCGACTCTCAGCTCGAGCCGCGCCCCGCAGGCATCAAGCCAGCGCCGCATGAGGTCGACGGTGGGGTTCGACGACCACTGCTCGGCACGGGAGACGGCCTGCTGGGTGATGCCCAGGCGCTCCGCCAACTCCCGTTGGGAGAGAGCCGCGTCGGTGCGTGCTTGCCGCAGCAGGTAGCCGGCCACGTTCTTCTCCCATTGGGGGAGCTTCCCCCACCTGCGGAGGGCGCTCCACTCGGCGAACGAGCGCGGCCGAGCCCGGCGCAGGCGGAGCTGCCGATCAGAGGCGCCGCGGGGCGTTACTGCGGTCCTGCGCTGGCCCATCTTTCCATCTCCTCGGGCGAGGGGCGGGTGTCCTCGTATGCGTCTGCGAACCGCCTCAGGCTCAGCCACGCCCTGGTCCACCCGGCCTTCTTCACTCGAATATTGAGCCGCGCGAGGTCGATGGTGTCCCGAAGGGCCCACCAGAGCAGGAGAGCGTTGACGCCGTCAACCGGCGACCGCCAGTACTGCCACGACCCGAGCCGGTCGACCAGCAGGTCTTCGGCAGAGATGATCCACACCCGTTGCCCCTCGAGTTCGTGCCACTCGGCGCGCTCGTCCACCTCGAGAGTGCTGTTGGGAAACTCGACGAAGACCTGGGCGCCCTCATGGACCCAGTGACGCCCCTGTCGTTCGAATCCGACCTCGCTGAGCGCCGTCTCGACATTGGGCGTGATCGATCCGACCATGTCGATGTCGTCAGTCGTGCACGCGCCGCCGGTGTAAAGCTCCACCGCCGCACCGCCAACCAGCACGGGTTTCGGTTGCTCGGCGGCGAACAGGCACTGGATCCACGCCACCATGGCGGCTGTCTTGGCGGGGCCGTCCTCCAGGGCGAGTATCCAGGCGATCTCCATGGTCACAATCTAAAAGTTGTATCCGACAGCTGTCAAGCTTGGGCCGGAGGTTGTCAGCTGCGGACGGTCCGGTGAGGTCGGCACCCCACCCGCGCCGGCGGGCGTCTCGCGAAGCTGACGTTGCGTCGTTATCGCAGCCTTCGTCTGCCCACGCGCGACAGCCGGCACCCTCTCATCGCAGGCAGGCCTTCATCACCACCGAGCAGGCCTTGTCGTCGAAGCCCTCCGCCCGCTGGCAGGCCAGGCACAGCGAAGTGGCGCGCTTGCCGCCACCCATCGCGATCGCGTCCTCGAGGTCGTCGCAGGGATCGCTGTCCATCTCGTAGCCGAGCTCCTCGAATGAGCCTTCCATGCAGCCGATGGTGGCGATCGAGGCGCGGGTGGCGAGCGCTTCGCAGAGCTGTGCGCAGGTACCCGCTCCCGGCGCGGGAAGCTGCACCCCGCCGCCGGCCTTCACCGTCACCCCACCGGCGCTCACCCCTTGCTCGGTCACCTTGACTCCGCCGGCCGTGATCAGGCCGGGCTTGATGGTGACGCCCTCGCGGGTCGCCAGCTGGACCTCAACCCGGCGGTTCCGCGCCCGGCCAGTCGGGTTGTCGCTGCCGTCAGGGTTGGTGTTGTGCGCGATCGGCTGCGTTGCCCCGAGGCCCCGGCCGACCAGGATTGCGGCCGGGATTCCCTCGTGCTCGTTGAGCCAGCGCATCACCGCCACCGCCCGTTTCAACGAAAGCTGCTCGTTGTAGGAGGCGGTGCCGATCGAGTCGGTGTGACCGAAGACATAGACGTCGCCGACCGAGCGGGCTCGGATCACCGCCGCAACCCGCGCCAGCGTCGCCGCCGCCTCAGCTCGCACCTCGGCGCTGTCGAACGCGAACAGGATGTCGTCGGCCAGGTTGAGCTGAACGCGGTCCTGAGCCACGACAGCCCCCAGGTCGGCGAGGATGCGGTCGACGTCGCCCGCCGTTACCTTGACCGCGTGCCGCCAGTCGCTGCTGATCGTCACCGCCTGCCCGCCGCTGCGGAGACGGACGTGGTCACCCTCGACCACCACCTGCGTACCCTGGGTCTTGACCTGGGCCCCCTGTGCCCCGACCGGAGGGGCCATCAGACCTCCGAGAGCCGCCATGAACGCGGTCAATGCTGCCGCACGCCATGATCTACTCATCATCTCCTCCTCATGCTGCCGTTTGCCCCATCATAGCTTACGGCGGCGCCAATGTGTGGGGGTCCTCGAGCACTCCCGGTGAGCGTAGAATGAGTTCATATGACTGATGCCGAGCGCAAGCCTGCCGGGAGGTGGGCGGAGGTCGTGCACCGCCGAAAGGTGCGGCGGTGGCTCGCGATCGCAGTGGCCGTGGTGGTCGTGTACGGCCTTCTCGGCTTCTTCGCGGCGCCGCCGCTGCTGCGCTCGGAGCTGGCGTCGAAGCTGACGGAGGCGCTGCACCGGCGCACCACGGTCGAGAAGGTATCGGTCAACCCGTTCGCGCTGTCGGTGCGCGTGCGTGGGCTGACGGTGCGGGAACGCGGGTCGGAGACGGTCTTCGTCTCGCTCGGCGACCTGTACGCGAACTTCAAGCTGAGCTCGATCTTCCGCTGGGCGCCGGTGGTCCAGGAGCTGCGCCTGGACGGCTTCACCGTCCACCTGGTGCACAACCCCGACGGCAGCTACAACTTCTCCGACCTGATTGCCCCGGCGCCCGCGCTGCCACCGGGCGAGACGGAGAAGCCGCTGCGATACGCCCTCAACAACATCCGGCTCTCGGGCGGCAGCATCGACTTCGACGACCGGCCGGTGGGCAAGGTGCACACGGTCCGCAACCTCTACCTCGCGATCCCGTTCTTCTCCAACCTCCCCGACGAGACCAACGTGTTCGTGCAGCCGGCGCTGCGCGCGGTGGTCAACGGCAGGTCGGTGGCGCTGGAGGGGCGGACCAAGCCGTTCTCGTCGTCGCTCGATACCTCCCTCGAGATCGATCTCAAGGACATCGACATCCCGACCTACCTGGCCTACCTGCCGTCGACGCTGCCGGTGGAGGTGCGCTCGGCACTGCTGTCGACCACGCTGTCGCTGACCTTCCGTCAGGAGAGGGGCAAGCCGTCGACGCTGCTGTTGTCGGGGCGGGCGGCGCTTGCTGACGTGCATCTCCAGGACCGTCAGGGCGGTGAGCTGCTGACCCTGCCGCTGCTCGATGTGCAGATCGGCGAGGCCAACCTGCTGACCGGTCGCACGAGTCTGAAAAGCGTGCTCTTCCAGCAGCCCAGCCTGCGCGTCGCGCGCGACGCGGCGGGCCGCTGGAACCTGGCCGCGCTCGGGCAGGGGTCTTCCGGCGGCGGGACGGCACAGGCCGAGAAGGGCGGATCGCTCGCCCTCGGCATCGGTACGCTCGAGGTCAAGGACGGGAGCCTGCAGCTCTCTGACGCGGCGGTGGCGCCGCCGTTCGCGGCCACCGCGAGCTCGATCGAGATCGGTGTGCGCGGCTTCGACACCGCGCCGGGAAAGACCGCCGCGGTCGAGCTGTCGTTTGCCACCGACGCCGGCGAGAAGCTGCGGGAAACCGGCCAGCTGACCTGGGCGCCGCTCGGGGCGCGCGGCACGGTCGAGGCCGTGGGCGTGCCGCTGCGGCGGTACCAGGCGTACGCCGCCGGCGCGATTGCGTTCGACATCGCCGACGGCGTGCTCGGCCTGTCGACGGACTTCGGCTGGGACGGCAGCGGCGGCGGCTGGACCTTCTCGAACCTGGGGGCGACGCTGCGCTCGCTGCGCCTGCACCGGCCTGGGGAGGACGGCGACTTCCTCACCGTGCCAGAGACGGTGCTCGAGGGCTCCGCCCTGGACATCCCGAAGCGTACGGTTGCCTTGGGCGGCCTGACCCTGAGGGGCGCGCGCCTGGCGGTGGCACGCCGCGGCGACGGCGCCTGGAACCTCGCCACGCTGCTGGCGGCGGCGCCTGCGGCGCCCGAGGAAGAGGCTGCTCCCGCTGTGGCTGCGACGCCGGCTGCCGCCGAGGAGGCGTCGCCGGCGTGGACGATCGGCTTCGGGCGGGTGGCGCTCGAGCGGGCCACGGTCGAGCTCGATGACGCCCTGCCGTCGCACCCGGTGCGCCTCAAGCTGGCGCCGCTGACGGTGACGGCGCGCGGCCTGTCGACGGCGCCGGGGGTGCAGGGTCGTCTGCAGTTGCGCTGCGGCGTCGGTGGCTCGGGGGCGCTGTCGCTTGCCGGCGACGTCGGCCTCGAGCCGCTCACGGCCAAGCTCAAGACCGAGGTCAAGAGCGTTCCGCTGGTACCGCTCCAGGGCTACGTCGAGGACCGCCTGCGCCTGCTCGTCAACGACGGCACGGCGTCGGCCGCGGGCACGTTGACGGTG
>JAJDNH010000092.1 GCA_022340775.1 Acidobacteriota bacterium | reverse complement strand
CGCCACGGCGACGCCGCCGCCGGTCGGAACGCCAGCACCGACCCCCGGTCCGAGTACCTTCGCCAACGTCAAGAAGATCACCCTCCACGTGCGCTCGACGCGCGGCGACCTGCTCGGGCGCCGTGACTTCACGGTCACCGCCCTCAAGATCCCGAACGGATGATGATCATGAAGAAGAGCCGTCGCTCCGCCGCCGGGTTCACCCTGATCGAGGTCATCGTCGCAACTGCCGTCTTCGCGCTGGTCTTCGTCGGCCTGTTGCAGATGCTCGACAGCTCGACGCGCGTGTCAAAAGTCGAGTCGGCGCTCGCCGACACCCAGGAGAACGTCCGCTACGCGGCCTATCACCTGGTCCGTACGGCGCGCATGGTCGGCGGCACGAACCTGCCGCTGGCCCGAAACGACACCAGCTTCCAGTGGGTTTCGCTGCAGGTTTACGACAACCAGAGCGGGACCTTCACCGACGACTTCAGCGGGACCCATACCCTGATGCCCGGCAGCGACGTCCTGACGCTGCGCGGCTTCTTCGAGCAAACGCCGTACTTCGTCCTGCCGGCCAACGTGGATGTCTCGTCCGGTTCGGTCGTCATCACCGAGCAGCCGGTGTCCCCGAACGGCGTGATCCAGGAGCTGCTCCCGGTGGCCGACAAGAAGGGGATCGTCCTGATGGGGCGCAACCAGTACGCGGTGGCCACGGTGAACGGGGCGGGAGTCATCAGTGGTACCGCGCCAAACCGGACCCTACAGATCGCGTTCCAGGGCGGTCAAAGTGACATCTGGCAGGCACTGAACGCCGACGGCACCTACGTTGCTCCGACGTTCCAGGTCTACCGGGTCGGCATCCTCCAGGACTACACCTACTACGTCAACCCAGACGGCGAGCTGCGCCGCTGGCGGGCTGGACCCAGTGGGGGCACGGACGAGCCGGTGGCGCAGAATATCGGCTCGCTGCAGGTCGCCCTCGGACTGGACATCAATCACGACGGCAGCCTGAGCGCCTCGGAGTGGTTCCACAGCGCGACCACGCCCGGTGCGCCGAGCAACTCAGATGCCGCGTCGGCTGCGCCACTCGGCCTTCGGATCACCGTGCTCGGGCGGACGCCGTTTCCGGTGATGGGCTGGGTGCAGCCGACGGCGACCTTCTCGGTCGAGGACATGACGGTGCCGACGGGCGATTCCCGCCGCGCCAAGTGGCGCACCCTGCAGGTGCAGGCCGCGCTGCGTGACTTCGTGCTGTGATGGAGCGAGACATGAGCGAACGACCTACAGTTTCACCGGATAGCGACGGCCGAGGGGCCCGGACGAGCGAGCGCGGGTCGGCGCTGATCCTCGCCCTGATGGTGGCGTTGATCCTCGCCTTCCTCGGGGTCGGGCTGCTGCTGCAGACCTCCCTCGGCCTGCAGGCGAGCGGTACCGACCGCTGGGTGGTGAAGTCGCTGAACGCGGCCGACTCCGGGTTGATGATGGCGGTCGAGATGGTCCAGCTCGGGTTCGTCGTCGATCCGACGTCCGGCGGCGGGCCCAGCACACTGTCGTTCGTTCTCGAGGACGACCAGTCCTCGGGCGGCATGCTGAAGGGCCAGTACACAGTCACCCTGGAGCGGATGTGCGAGGTGGAGCCACCATCGCCGATCATCGGCTACGCCCAGAAGTACCGCCAGCGCTACCTGCACATGGAGGCGGCGTCGAGCCGCTCCGTGGGCGGGCTGGTCGGGACGACGCAGGCGACGGTCGAGGCGGACATCAGCGTGTGGCCGTTCGACATGTCCAACTTCGTTCCCTTGAGCTTCTGTAACTAGGGGGCGGCGATGAAAGCAATGAAATGGCAACGTGTTCTCGTGACGATCCTGGTCGTGGGCTGGTGTGCCTGGGGCTGGGCCGATGACCGGGACCTGCTGCGTGAGCGAAGCGCGCCGCCCAACATCCTGATCATCCTCGACAACTCCGGATCGATGGTCCTGCCGACCTCGGAGGGCGTGATGCTGCCGGGCAACGGCGACGATCCCCGGTCGCGGATGATGATCGCCAAGGGCGTGCTCGAGAACTTCCTCGTCGACGCCACTATCCAGGCGAACTACGCCCTCGCCACGTACGCCCAGCAGGTCACCGACATCCCGCAGAAGCACTGGATATTCGAGTCGCTCGGCCACGACGCCTTCCACATCATCGAGTCCAACTACTCGTACCGCATCGGCACGCGCAACAACCCCCTGTTCTCCGCTTCCGCTCCCCTGCTTCCCGACCCCGAGAGGCCGTGGGACAGCGGCGACCCGGGTTCTCACGCGCCGGCCGACTTCATGATCGGGATGCGCAACTACTTCAGCGGCAGCGAGCCGCTGAGCGACCGTTACGGGCCGTTCCTGGGCGGCTACACGGCGAGCTGGGCGCACCTCGACACGCTTCCGGTGTACTTCGGCAACCCCGCCGACCCCGACCGCTTCCCGGGTGATGCCAGCGACTACATCTACACCTTCCCGCGCTGCCGGAACGCCGGCGCGGACGGATGCTCGCCGACCTGGACGACCTCGACGGGCGCCACCATCGACGAGTTCCAGCGCCGGGTCTACCTGACCCTGCAATCGGACCCGACCGCCGCGGTCTCGACGCCCGAGAGTTCGCCGACCTGCCAGGGTTGCACGGCCAACGTGACCTACGACAACGGCGACGGCAGCACGACGACCGCGCTGAACCAGGACTACAACATGGACGGCACCGTCCAGGACGACATGGACGGCGATCCGACCAACGACTGGCTCGACTACGTCAACGTCGTCGAGGAGCGCCGCACGCGCACCTGCGCGCAGCTGCCGACGCCGACGCCGACCCCGACCGCGACGCCGACGCCGACCCCGTGTCCGACCGACGGCACCGGGCTTCTCGGCGAGTACTACTCGGGGAACAGCTTCGGGACCCTGCGACGGGTTCGGATCGACTCGGTGGTCAACTTCAACTGGGGCAGCGGCAGCCCGGACCCCAACATTCCCGTTGACTACTTCTCCGCCCGCTGGACGGGCCAGGTCATGGCCCCGGAATCCGGCTCGTACAAGTTCTGCACGACGTCGGATGACGGGCAGCGGCTGTGGATCGACGGTGTGCTCGAGATCGACGACTGGATACCCCATGGGCCGACTGAGCGCTGCACCCGCCTGATTCCGATGACTGCCTGTCAGATGCACGACATCCGCTATGACTTCTTCGAGAACAGCGGCGGCGCCGTCGCCCAGATCCGGTGGGTCCGGCCGGGTGGCACCACGGAGATCGTCCCACAGGGCTACCTGTACCCCGCCAGCATGCCGCAGGCGAGCTGCAGCGACGTGAGCTTCTCCAACCCGACACTCGGGACATACGGGTTCTTCAACGCCACCATGACCAACGGCACGCCGTACGACATGTACATCACGCGGACCGAGTTCGACTGGATCAAGGAGTACCCGGACTGGGTGATCGACTGGTACCGCAACGGGACCGGCAACTACGACTGGTACTACGGCGGCACCAACGGCTCGACGCCCAACGACCCCAACACGCCGTCGATCCAGATCACCAATGTCGGCGACAGCAACACCGACGTCCCCGCCGGGAGAAGCAACACCTGGCAGACCGACATCGACGGCAGCAACATGCCCGGCAACTGGATTCCGTCCGGCCCGCACCAGGCATGCCTGACCTTCACGATTCCGGGTGGCGGGGCCGGCGGCAGCGACCTGACGTGTTCCGACTGCGTGACCTGGACGCCGCCGACGCCGACGCCGACGGCGACCGCGGCGCCGACGGCGACGATCACGCCGACGCCGACTGTGACGCCGACGCCGACTGTGACGCCGACGCGGACAGCGACGCCGACTGTGACGCCGACGCCGACGATCACGCCGACGCGGACGATCACGCCGACGCCGACAATCACGCCGACGCCGACGGTGACACCGACGCCGAGGCCGACGCGGACGCCGACGCCGACGCCGACGATCACGCCGACGCGGACGATCACCCCGACGCCGACCCGGACCCCGACGCCGACGGTGACACCGACGCCGAGGCCGACGCGGACGCCGACGCCGACACCGACGATCACGCCGACGCCGACGCGGACGCCGACGCCGACTCGGACGCCGACACCGACACCGACGGCGACGCCGACACCAACGCCGACCAACACACCGACACCGACGAACACCCCGACGCCGACGCCGACACCAACGCCAACACCGACGCCGACGCCGACGCCGACGCCGATCTGGTAGGGCAGGGAGGAACGCATGACACGCATGACACGAGCTCATGGAGGCAAGCTGCTCGCGGAGCTCTCCGCCGTGGGGCGAGGGGTGTGTCGCGGCACCCGCCGGCTGGTTGTGGCCGCGGGCGTGGTGCTGGTGCTTTTCTCCGCGGCGCCCAGAGCCTCGGCCCAAGCCTTCTTCCCGGACATCGCACCGAGCGGGCCGACCTTCCAGGACGACTTCGAGAGCGGGCTCACGTACTGGTACCAGTTCCCTACCACCGGGCAGTGGAGCGACGGCACCGGGAGCGGCTCCTGCTTCTCGAGCAACTACCTCAGGGACGAGAGCTCGCAGGGCCCGACGATCGCGGCCATCAGGAAGTCGATGCCCGGTAACCCGGGATACAACCCCGCTGACTGGGAGAACATCCGCGTCGAGTTCGACTTCCAGGCTACGGGGCCGAGCGCCGGCCAGATGGGTGTGGCCTGGGGCCTCCAGCCGGACGGCAGCGCGGGCGCCGGGACCGACGGCTACCCCGATGCGGGATACGTGTTCTACATTGACAACTTCGCCGACGCATCCGGCTCGCCCGGGCCCGGAAACCGTGCGCGCTGGCACCTGATCCGGCGCACCGACGACGTGAACAAGATGCTCGACGAAGGCGACGTTGTGCTCTCCGAAGGCAGCGCCGGCCTCGACTCGGTGTATCTCGGCAGCTGCTACCGGTTGCGGCTGGAGTTCTTCTGCGGCGGCCTGCGGATCCAGATCCGCGACGACAGTGTCGGCAGCTCCTGGTTCTCGGTCTTCGAGTGGACCGACCCGATCGATCCCTTGCTCACTCCCGGCGGCGTCGGGGTTTACCTGAACGCACCGGAGCCGGGCTCGGACCGGTACCGCTTCGACAATGTCGACGTCTACTCGTGGGGCTCGGTCTGCGGCCTTTACTGCAGTGCCTGGGACGCCTCCTCGTGGAGCCAGTTCTCGACCGAGGCGGTGCCCATGAAGCGCCTCTACGAGGGCGTTCTCCATGACTTCTGGCTGGCGCGCGGCGACTCCAACGCCGCCCGCATTGACGACAACGTGACCCTGCTGTCCGACCAGTCCCTGTTCCCGCCCGGCATGGAGTGCGGCTACAACCAGGACCTCGACCACCAGTGGAGCCTGCTGGTCGACCTGCCGTCACCGACGGCGGCGACCGGCAACGTCAACGAAGTCCTGAACTACCTCGAGCCGGTGTCGACGGCGGTCAGCGCCAGCGACATGTTCACGTTCAGCCCCAACTTCGACTCGACCAACCCGATCCCGATGGTGGCGTCGCAGCCGACGCCCATCAACAACACCCTGCAGGCGGCCTACAACTGGTACTCGCTGAACCGCAGCTCCGGGGGAGCGTGGGACAACCTGCACGACCCAGCGGCAGCCTGCCGGCTGTGGTACGTGGTGTTCATCACCGACGGCGGTGAGAGCTGCCAGTCCTACATGAACGGCGGCTACGCCAGTGCCTGCGACTGGCTGCAGGACTCGGCCGCCAACAGCTTCGCCCACCCCGCCACCGGGCTTTCCTCTGTGCCGGTCTTCGCGGTCGGGTTCGGCGCCGGCGCCCAGGCGGACTTCTCGCAGCTGCAGTGCATCGCCAACGAGACCGGTGGCGTTGCCTACACGGCGTCGAACGCCGCCGACCTCGCCAACATCCTGTACGACGTGGTCAACACCGTGATCGAGGCCAACCGCTCCTTCTTGCCGGTTACCGTGGCGCCGCCACCGAACACCTATGGCTCCGGGCAGTCGAGCGACTTCCTGCTGACGGTTCCGATGTTCGTGCCCAAGAAGACAGCCAGCGTCTGGGACGGCCACCTCTACGGGTTCGAGATCAACCCCGACAACCCGACGCCGCCGCTGTACACTTCCGCCACGGCGCCGACTCCGGATCTGATCGGCCAGATCGACGCCAGCCAGGCGGTGTGGGATGGCGCGGACGCGCTCAAGACCCAGCTCACCGATGGCACCGGGCGCAACGTGTACTACGGGCGGGACGTGTCGGGGACCTTCACCCGCACCGACCTCTCGAGCATCAAGAGCAGCTCGACGCTGCGCGATCAGTTCAAGATTTGGCTCGACTGGCCGGGCGGCGTCACCGACTCCGAAGCCGATCAGATCGTCGACTTCATCGACCTGACGGCGACCCACACCAACCGCCCGCTCGGCGACATCTATCACTCCGCTCCGGTCATCGTCGGACCGCCCAACGACTTCACGTACGTTCTGCAGAACGTCCACAACTACGGGGCGGACTTTGCGTCGGTCCATCAGTACCGGCGCCGCGTCGCGCTCGCAGGCGCCAACGACGGTCAGCTGCACGCGTTCGACGCAGGCTTCTACAACCGCGACACCACCAACTACCCCAACGTGTACGACCTCGGCACCGGGACCGAGCTCTTCTCCTACGTGCCGAACGCGGTCATGAACCGGCTCTACAGCATGACCTTCGGCACCGAGCAGCAGTACATGGTGGACGGCCCGATCGCGACCGCTGACGTTTACATCGATGAAGGCTCCGGGACCAGGAGCTGGCACACCGTGGCAGTCACCGGGATGCGGCGCGGCGGGCGCGGGCTGGTCGCGCTCGACATCACGCAGCCCGACCCGTACAGCTCCGGCGTGCCCTCACCCTCGGACGTCCTTCCGGGCTGCAGCGACGGCTCGGCTGTTGGCTGCAACGGGCAGTACCCCAAGCCGCTGTGGGAGTTCAACGCGGCAAACGACACCGACGAGAACGGCGACCTCCAGCCGGACCTCGGCTGGACGTGGTCGACGCCGGTCATCGCCCGGGTCAAGAAGGACATCGGCGGCACCAACCCCGATGACATGTACGTGGCGTTCTTCGGCGGCGGCTGGGACCGTGACGGGACCGGGACCATCGGGACCTTCCTGTACGGGCTCGACGTGGAGACCGGGAACATCATCTACAAGCAGAACATCGGTGCGGCGGTGCCGGGCGGCATGACCGCGCTCGACGTCGACGACGACGGCTGGATCGATCGCATCTACTTCGGCGACACCAACGGCGGGCTATGGCGGCTCGACCTGACCGCCGACGCGACCTTCTCCGGCGGTCGGGTCTCCAACTGGACGCTGACCAAGATCTACGAGTTCGGTCCCGTGTCGGTGACGCTTCCCGACGGGACGACGGCCACCAAGCCGTTGGAGTTCTACCAGCGACCGACACTGGTGCCGGCGGCCTTTGCCGGCGGCAGCTACATCTGGGGGCTTGCCATCGGCACCGGCGACCGCGCCAATGTCGGCGCCGAGGATCAGGTCGAGAACCGCTTCTACTTCGTGCTCGACGACACGACCAGGACCGGGGGTCCGTTCACGGAGGCCGCGGCGGATGGTCTTACGCCCATCACACTCGGCAGCGGGAATAGCGGACAGAACCTCGTTGACCCGGCCAACGGCAAGTACGGCTGGTACCTCGTCCTCCGGCCGAACGAGAAGGTCAACGCGGACGCCATCGTCGCCAACCAGATCGTCCAGTTCCCGACCTTCGAGCCGACCGGCGTCGTCGCCACGCCCGGCGCGACCCCGACCCCGCCGACCGGCGGCACCCCGGCGCCGGTGGCGCCGAACTGCCATGCGGTCGGCACCGGCAGGCTGTACCAGGTGTACTTCAACAACGGTGACCCCACCGGCGGCGAGCGGGGGACCGATCTGGGCGAGGGTTTCATTTCCGGCGGTACGGACTATACTATCGGAGACGAAACACGGTCCTGGTGGACGACGTGGGAGAACAAGGGCATCGAGACCGTTCTCGGTACCTACCGCTTCCACAGAGTCACCAACTGGCGACAGGATTAGCGCGATGCGACGAGCTCTTGTTCTGGGCGTGATCTTTGTTGGCCTGGCCTCCATGGCCCTAGCGGTCAACGTCGTGATGAAGGACGGCACCGTCATCGCGGCGAAGGCCTACACCATCAACGGCTCCTACGTGATGGTCACGTTGGAGGACGGCCGACAGGTGGCGTACGACGTTGCCGACGTCGACGTGGCGGCGATGCAGCGGGCCGAGGCGGCGAGCTCGTCGGCCGAGCCGGCCCCGACGCCTCCTCCGGTGGCGAGCAACCCGTTCGCCAAGGCCAGTGCGGCGAGCACCGGTGCGGCGGCGATGACCATCACCGACAAGGACGTCACGCACGTGGGAGGCACGGGCGAAGCGGCCGCCGGTGAGGAGGAGAACACCGAGGGGCCGCCGAAGGGGTACCAGGAGGGTGGCCAGGTGGTGGTCCAGGGCCTCGACATCTCGGAGGCGAAGCCTGGGGTGTGGCGTGTCCAGGGTGAGGTCGTCAACCGCCTCTCGGTGCCGGCTTCCGACGTCAAGGTGAGCCTGGAGGCGACCGCCAAGAAGGAGCCACCGTCCAAAGCGGAAGCGGCCCTGGGATCGCTCGCGCCGGGCCAGAGCTCACACTTCCTCCACGACTTCACGGCTCAGAGCCGGCCCCAGGTCAGGCTCCGCGTCTACTGGCTGCAGGCCGGTGGCGAGGGTGGTCCCGCACCGGCCGGCAAGCCTGGTGGGGCGGCGGCCGGTCAGCAGGGCTCGACGGCAAGTGGTGCACAGGGCTCGGGCGCCGAGGCGCCGCGGGCGATGCAGTGGGGTGGCGGCGCCTACCAGCGCGGGCAGGCTGCGGGGCCGACGCCGACCCCGACCTGGTAGGAGGCACATCACCGGATGGGTTCCTCGAGGCCACGTTACGTGGCGTGGTTTCTGGCGGCTGCGGCGGTGCTCGTCGCGGCCGCTGTCGTCTGGTACCTGGTCGGCCGTCGCGGCGCCGGTGTGGGCGGGGTCCACGAGCTCCGTCAGCCTGGTGTCCAGGCCTCCTCCTCGGATCTCGGCCTGAGCGTCCGCAGGCTGTGGGTGGTCAGGCGTGACGCCTACACAAGCTGGGACTTCTTCCTCAACTGCGGTGAGCGAGAGGGCTGCGACGCGAAGATTCGGTTGACGTTCCGCTATGACTCCGGCGGCAGAGAGCGCTCGTATTCGGTTGTCAAGGCGCTGCGGCTGCCGTCCGGCGGCAGCGAGCACGTGCAGTACCAGCAGCGGCCGGCCGATCGTGTCGACTCGGTGAAGAGCGTCAAGATCGAGGTGCTCGAGCTCCTGAGCCGGAACCAGCCGACGCCGACGCCGGTCTGGTAGGACCGGCGCCCTTCCCGCTTCCTCACGCCAGGATCGCCTCGATCTCGTCCATGATGCCGTTCATCCGCTGGATCAGTGACTCATAGGGCGCGCCGTCCGCCAGATCGACGCCGGCCCTCTTGAGCAGCTCGTAGGGGTAGTCCGAGCCTCCGGCCTCCAGCAGCCCGAGATAGCGCGCCCGCGCCCCGGTGCGGCCTTCCAGGACCTCGGCGGCGAGCAACGATGCGGCGGCGATCGAAGTGGCGTACTGATAGACGTAGAACCCGGAGTAGAAGTGCGGAATGTAGGCCCACTCCACGGTGTACGCATCGTCGATCCTCAAGACGCCTTCCTCGTGCCCGTGGTAGCGACGCAGGAGGCGACCGTAGATGTCCGAGAACCTCTCACCGGACAGCGCCTCGCCGCGCTCCACGAGACGGTGGATCTCGAGCTCGAACTCCGCGAACATGGTCTGCCGGAAGAAGGTGCCGCGCAGCCCTTCGAGCGCCGAGCCGAGGTAGTAGAGCCGCTCGTCGTCGTGAGCCGCTGTGGACAACATATGCTCGAGAAGGAGGGCCTCGTTGAAGGTCGAGGCTACCTCGGCGACAAAGATCGAGTAGTCGGCCGTCGGGTAGGGTTGTGCGGTGTTGGCGAGTTGCGAGTGCATGGCGTGGCCCCACTCGTGGGCCAGCGTCGATACCGACTCGTAGTCGTCGTTGTAGTTCATGAGCACGAACGGGTGCTCGTCATAGACCGAGCCCGAGGAGTAGGCGCCGGAACGCTTGCCAGGGTGCGGGAAGACATCCATCCACCGACTCCCGAAGCCGTGGCCGACCGTGGCGACGTAGTCGGCCCCGAGCGGCGCCAGCGCCTCCAACACCAGCTGCTGGGCACGTTCGATGGGAAACGCCCGATCGGAGGTGACCAGCGGGGGGTAGATGTCGTAGTAGCGGAGGTCGGAGACCCCGAGCATCCGTCCGCGCAGCCGGAAGTAGCGGTGTAGGGTCGGCAGGCCTTCGTTGGCCTTGCTGATGAGGGTCGTGTACACAGCCTCGGGGATATGGTCGCTGTCGAGGGCGGCGGCGAGGGCCGACGGGTAGCGCCGGGCCTGGGAGTAGAACAGGTCGCGCTTGACCTGCGAGTTGAGCATGACGCCGCAGGTCCTCTGGTACGCCTGCCACGTGCCCCAGAAGGCCTCGAAGACTCGCTTTCTGTCGTCCCGTTCCGGCACCCCCCGGAAGCGGGAGTAGCCGGCCTGGTCGAGACGGGCTTGGGTGCCGTCGTTGAGCTCGACGGTCGGCCACGGGATCTCGGCGTTGGCCAGGATCGAGTAGGCCGTAGCCGGCGCGTCGGCCATCAGGCCGGCGGTGGCGATGACCGCCTCGGCCTCTCCGCCCAGCGTGTGCGGCTGGCGCCGCAGGATGTCCTCCAAGAGATGCCGATACAGTCCCAGGCCGGCCTCCCGGCCGATGAAGTCGTTGACGCGTTCGGTGCCGATCTCGAGGATCTCCGGGTCGATGAAGCTGGTTTCCTGGGAGAACCGGGTCGCGAGCATCACGGCTGCCTGCCGCATTTCGAGGGAAGGGGCGTCGCGGGTGTCCTCGTCGGAGCGCATCGACGCATAGGCGCCGACCCTCCGCAGCTGCTTGCCGATCTCGAAGACGGTGTCCAGGCAGCCCCTGAGCTGCCTGGCGTTCTCGCCGAGCCGGCCGCGAAACGAGGAGATGGTGGCGATCCGCTGCTCGACGTCGGCCTTTGCGGCACGCCACGCGTCCTGCGACGGGTAGATGTCCGTCAGGTCCCAGCTGTATGTTGCGGCATCATTCATGGCGCCCCCTCGGTCGAAACCCACCGGGCTGTGGGCTCTCTTCCACCGGCGTGCGGTCCTGGTGGCTGTCGCGTTCCGGGCACCGCGCACCGCAGGTCGCCGGTCGAGTGTCCATCGGCGACCCCTGACGACCCGTCACAGGCGGCCCGGCATCGTCGCGAGACAGAACAGTGGTCAGGGTCGGTCCCATTTCCCGGAAACTCCGTCCTCCAGCCGATTCGGAGCCGGCGGCCCATCATAGCCGGTGCTGGTCCCCGCCGCGCCGTGGACGCGAGCTGTCGATGGCCAAGCGCAGGAGCAGGTCATGCACGGTAGAATGCTCGCCACGACGTCGGAGCCAGCTGTGGCCCCGCTGTCGACGGGAGGTCAGCCAATGTCGCATCAGTTCGAGCCGGTGGAGGCTCTCGACGGGTTCCGTTCCTGGGAGCATCCCGGGAACGGGCTGACGGTGATCACCTGCACGACGCCGGTGGCGCCGGTCGCGAGCTTCTGCGTGGTCTACAGGGTCGGCTCGCGTCACGAGGCGACCGGGCACACCGGTGCGACCCACATCCTCGAGCACCTGATGTTCAAGGGCACTGAAAGGTTCAACCGCGACCGCGGAACGGAGATCGCGCGCGTTCTGCAGCGAGTCGGAGCGTCGTTCAATGCCACGACCTGGCTTGACCGCACCAGCTACTACGAGACGGTCCCGGTCGAACACCTGTCGCTGGCCATGGAGATCGAGGCCGACCGCATGCGTGGCGCCCTGGTCCGGGAGCAGGACCTCGCGAGTGAGCGTACGGTGGTCCTCAACGAGCTCGCACGGGGCGAGAACGACGCCTTCGACCTGCTTCTCAAAGCGTCCTTCGGGCACGCCTTCTTGGAGCACCCCTATCACCACCCGACCATCGGCTGGCGCTGCGACGTCGAGAACGTCACCGCCTCGGTCCTGCGCCGCTTCTACGACACCTACTACCACCCCGACAACGCGACCGTGATGGTGGTCGGCGATATCGACGAACAAGCGACTCTGGCCGAGGTGGAGCGGCTCTTCGGGGCGATTCCACCGGCACCGGGGCCCGTTCCGGAGGTCCTGGCCCGAGAGAGCGAGCAGCGGGGGGAAAGGCGGTTCGAAATACATCGGGCCGGTGAGGTCGGTTGGCTCGCGCTGTCGTGGCACATCCCGCGCGGCCTCCACCAGGATCTGCCTGCGCTCTCCGTGCTGGCCCAGATCCTCGCCGAGGGAGTCACGTCGCGCCTGTATCAGAAGCTGGTCGAGACCAACCTCTGTCTGAGCGTCCACGCCTTTGCCTGGCAGCTCCACGATCCGGGGCTGCTGCAGGTGTTCGCTACCCTCGCTCCTGGTGTCGAGCACGCCAGGATCGAGGCCATCGTTCGCGATGAGATCACGACGCTGCGAGACGTTTCACCGGCGGCCTCGGAAGTCGAACGGGCCAAGGTCCAGGTGCGAACCGATCTTGCGTTCCACCGGGAGTCACCCGCTCGCATGGTGGCTGCTTTGACGGAAGCGGTCGCGATAGGCGACTGGCGCCGCTTCGTACACGAGTTGGACGAGATCCAGACGGTGACGGCCGACGACGTACGCACGGTAGCCGAACGCTACCTGACCGACCTCCACCTGACCGTCGGCTGGTTCGTGCCCGAAGGCGGCGCCGGGGTCGGTGGCTCGGCCGATGCAGCTCCCGCCCCCTGCTATTACCGGGCTCCGTTCGTCGAGCGGGTGGACGTGAGAGAGCTTCCCGGCGGGGGACGACTGGCCGTGCTCCCCAACCCGCATGCGCCGACGGTGACGATCGCAGGATCGCTGCTGGCCGGGCGCGCGCTGGTGGAGGACGGCCGTGCCGTGGTTGCGGCCTTCACCGCCGCCATGGCCGAGCGCGGGACGCGGCGACGTGGCCGCCTCGAGCTGGCGCGTGAGCTCGAGGACCACGGCCTTGAGCTGGCTCTGGAGGCCCCATCCGGCACGCCGACGCTGGCGACTTTCTCGGCGCAGGGGCTGGCCGAGCACCTGCCACGGCTCGCGACTCTGCTCGGTGAGGTCATGAGAGAGCCCACCTTCCCTGCCGATGAGCTGCAGAAGCTGCGCGAGCAGGCGCTCGGGCAGCTTGCCCGCGAGCGGCAGGAGACCTTTCCGAGAGCATTCACCGCCCTCACACAGCACCTGTATCCCGCGCAACACCCCCTCTACCGGCGGACAATCGAGGATCGCGAGCGGGAGGTCAGGGGTCTGGTGCGCGAGGATCTGGAGACGTTCCACGAGCGCGCGTACGGTCCCGCATCACTGGTGGTGGCGGTCGTCGGCCAAGTCGATCCGGACCAGGTGTCGGCGGTTTTCGCCGACGTGCTCGGCGGCTGGGAAGGAGGGATCGGGTCAACCCCGCAACCCGCCGTCCCCCCACCCTGCGGTCCGGCCGAGGAGCTGATCCACCTGACCGACCGCCCCAACGCGGACATGCTGCTCGGCCACGCGGCGGGTTTGCACCGTGGCAGTCCGGACTACCCCGCAGCAGTTCTGGCAAACGCCTGCCTCGGCCACTCGACGCTGACGTCGCGCCTGGGCCTCGAGCTGCGCGACCGTGCCGGTCTGACCTATGGCGTCTACAGCCGCTTCTTCGGCGTCATCCACGTGCCGGGGCCGTGGGCCGTTTACCTGAGCGTGGCGCCGGAAAACCTGCGCCGTGCGGAAACGCTCTGCCGCTCGACGATCGAGCGCTACGTTGCCGAAGGCCCGACCGAGGATGAAGTGGCCGAAGAGCGGGACGCCCAGTCCGGCTCGTACCGCGTCGGACTGGCCACCAACGGTGGCGTCGCCCGCGAGTTGGTGACGGCGTTGACCAGTGGTGTCGAGGTCGGTTTTCTCGACGGTCACCCTGCTCGCCTGGCCGAGCTGACGCGCGACGAGGTTCTCGAGTCCCTGCGCCGCCACATCAATCCGAGGTCGCTGGTCATGACCGCCGCCGGCTCGCTCGAGGGAGAGCCCAAGTAGGTCGGTCCCTTGCTCCAGAATTGGCGGCCGTGTCGTTCGTGTACCAGAGCGAAACAGGGACGATCGTGGTATGATCGGCGCAACTGAGGTCGCAATCTCAAAAGCGATGTCGACGGCGTGAGCCGAGCTTCGGTCAATCTTGGATCAGCTGGAAGGAGGAACGAGATGGCCACCTATGTCGAGGTCACGATCACGTACCAGAGTGGTGTCGTGAAGTGCAGCCCGGATACGGTTGAGCTGCACTTCAACAGTCCGCAGGGCCCGGACTCCGTGCGCTGGATTCTCAGCACCGGCACCAGCAGCCTGCAACCGGTCTTCACATGGAATCAGGGCTGCCCGTTCGCGACCATGCGCGACGACCTGACCCATCGGGAGGTGGTGGGCACGGACAACAAGAAGGTGGCGGGCGACTACCCGTACACCGTTACCCTCACGAATCCCCAGGGGCAGGCGGTAGCGGGAGTGGATCCGGCGATCCGCAACCACAACTGACCGGCAGAGGGATCCGCTTCCTGGTCAGTCTTTTGCGCGTCCTGACGACGTGCTCTCGAGCAGCGATCGGAAATCGGGATCGTCGCGCAGGGGCTTGAAGAACGGCAGCTCGAACCAGCGGGGGTTGAAGCCCATCTTGACCGCCTTGTCGGCGTCGACCACGGCCGTGGTCCGGTCGCCGAGGATCGTGTAGACCAGGGCCGCGTCAAAGTACGAACCCGGCTCATCGGGGAGCGCTCGCAGCTCCTCCTGGACCGCCATGACGGCTTCCCGGGCCTCGCCGAGGTGGGCAAGGCACTGGGCCCGTGCGCTCCAGTAGCTGGCCGGGTCTGACTGGCGAATAGGCTCGGCCAGCTCGAGCGCCCGACGGTACGACTGCTTGGCCTCCGCCTCTTGGCCGAGCAGAAGCTGGCAGTCGCCGACGCTCATCATCGAGATTGGTTCTTTTGGCGCCAGCTCGAGGGCGGTCTTGTACGCCTTGAGAGCCGTCTCCACCTTGCCCTGGAGGAGGCGGGCAAGGCCCAGGTTAGAGTAGGCAACCGAGCTGTCGTACTCGCGGGCGAGACTACCGTAGAGACGCTCTGCCTCGGCCGGATCACCGTTCAGGAGCTCGAGCTGGGCGAGCTTGCCCCGCGCTCGCCGGTTTCGCGGCGCGATAGAGAGGGCGCGCTGGAGCTGGCGGCGTGCGTCGGCGACCTTGCCGCTGTGCAGCTCGGCCTCTGCCAGGTCCCGAAGGTTGTTCACCGACGGGTAGGCCGTGACGAGCTGATGGAAGAGCTCGAGCGCCTGCTCGGTGTGCCCCTGCCGGCGCAGGAGGTTGGCGCGCAGCCGAAGAGCGTCGGGCGAGCCCGGATCAAGGCGCTCGAGCCGCGTGGTGGCACGCTCGGCGCCCTTCAGATCCCCGGCGTCGAGCGCCACCTCACCCTCGCTCACCGCTACCCGCGGGTCCTCGGGCGCCAGCTCGTGCGCCTGCCGGAGCAGGTCGTGCGCCCGGTCGAGGTAGGACGGCTCGGTGTTGATGAGATACAGATAGCGCGCTGTCTCGGCGGCGGTGAGGTACGGCAGCAGGAACCGCGGGTTCGATTGACGCAGGTGGTCGAGCGCGTCGAGGATCTGGTCGAGGGTGACGCCGGGAGGGGGCGCCTGCTGTTCGCGGTAGAGGCGCACGTACTGGGCAAGCGCCTGCGGCGAAGGGGGCTGAGCACGCCCGGTCCGTCGTCTCTTCAGGTGCGGGTAGGCCTGGAGCAGGTGGGCCGCAATGGCATCCGAGAGGAGCGACAGGTCGTCGGCAGGGACCGAGAAGGTCGAGCTCCATAGCACGACGCCGTCACTGCCGCGCAGCCGTTGCAGGGTGACCTGGATGGTGGCGCCGCGCCGCTCGAGCTCGGTGGTGATGACCTCGGAGGCCGCCACCTGGCGGGCGACGGTCCTCGGGTCGGTACCTGCGCCGTCGACTTCCTGTGGCGCCGGCAGCGCCAGTCCCCGCAGGCCGAGCAACGCGTTGGTCGCAGCGGTGCGCGCGGCGGTGGCGAGGAGAGCGGCGTCCTCGGTGTCGCCGGCCGACGTCGACTGCGGCTCGAGAACGGCCACGATCCGGGGCGGCCCCGGACGGCTCAGACGCCACCAGCCGAAGGCGACCGCCGCTGCGATCACCGGCACCACGATGGCGACGAGAAGCCAGCGCTGGCGGAGCGCACGTCGCCGCCGCGCGGCCATGGTCAGGCGCGACAGGGAGGCGTGGCCGGTGGTTGTCGTGGCCCACAGCCCGGACAGCTCGCGCAGCGCGAGCGCCACCTCGAGGGCCGACGAGGGCCGGTTGTCGGGGTCCTTCTCGAGCAGGTTCTCGATCAGAAAGGACAGCTCCTCGGGCACCTGGGAGTTGACCTGCTCCGCTGGTGGTGGCCGGTGGCGGACCACCCGCTGCATGGTGTCGAGGGGGCTCGAGCCCTGGAACGGGTGCTGGCCGGTGGCCATCTCGTAAAGCAGTGAGCCGAGTGAGAACAGGTCTGAGCGGTGGTCGATGGACCCACCCCGAGCCTGCTCGGGCGACATGGCGCGGCTGGTGCCCATCACGACGCCGTCCTCGGTAAGGCTGACCTCTCCCTCCTCGGGATCGAGGCTCTTGGCGAGGCCGAAGTCGAGGATCTTCACCTGTCCGCCGGGGCTGATGATGATGTTCTCGCTCTTGAGGTCGCGGTGGACGATGCCGTGCTGGTGCGCCGCCGCCAGCCCCTCGGCGATCTGGCGGCCGATGTCCACCGCCTGCTCGATGTCGATAGTCCGGTCGCCCAGCAGGCTGGTTAGGGACCGCCCCTCGACGTACTCCATGACGATGTAGTCGCGCCCGTTCTCCAGCAGGATGTCGAAAACCTGCGCGATGGCCGGATGGGACAGTCCGGCGGCGGCGCGTGCCTCGCGCAGCAGCCGCTCACGGCGTTCGTCTGACAGCTCCTTGCCGGGATGGATCGACTTGATCGCGACCCGCCGCCGGAGTCGCTCATCCCAGGCGAGGTACACAACCCCCATGCCACCGCTGCCAAGGGTGTTCTCGATCCGATACGGGCCGATGCGATCGTTGTCCACTGTTGGACATTGTAGAAGGGATCAGCTAAGCAAGTAAGTCCCGCAACCGCGGTCGGTGTGGCGTACAGGAGTCCTCGGGTGGGCCGCTCGGGGGGTGCGAGGCGGCGGACCCCCAGGGCCCGCGTGCTCCGTCATTCCCAGTCGATCGCCAGGCTGTGAGCCTCGCCGCGGATCATCGGGCCGATCCGCTCGCGTACGACGCGGTCCGCCTCACCGAGTCGATGGCGGCGGGATGGATGTAGCACCACGAGGTGCCGGCACTTCAGTAATGGGGCGATGGCGGTCAGGTCGTCGAGGTGCAGATGCCCGAACTCGCGCGCACGGTCGCGGTCGGCGGGACGCCAGAAGGAGCACTCGAGGAGCACGACCTCGGCCTCGAACGCCTCTGGATGAGTCGTGAAGATCCCGGGGCCGGTGTCGGCGGTGTAGGACAGCAGCTGCAGCACCAGCTCTTGGTCCACCTCCTCGCCGGCCATCCTCAGGCGGACAATCTCCTCCTCCGGCATCCCGACCAGCTCGGGTCGAAGACGGTGCTTGTGCCACGCGAGGCTGGCGCCCAAGGTCGGCACCCAGTGATCGGTGGCAAAGAAGGTGAGCCTGATGTCCTTGCGCAGGGTGTAGGTCCCGCCGCCGGTGACGGGAACGACCTCGACGTCGTACGGACGCCCGCCCTCGAGTGTCGCGTGCAGCTCGAGAAGACCTTGGATGTCCCCGGCGATGGCTGCGGGGGCGAGCAGAACGCCGTGCTGCATCGCACCGAGGAAGCGCTGACTCGCCCAGTACGCGACCGCTCCGATGTGATCGAGGTGGCCGTGACTGACGAAGACCGTCGACATCGGCGGCAGGGCTCGGTGTGGCCGCCCGGCGTCGAGCGCCAGACGCAGCTGCGGCAGCAGGACCAGCGTTCCCTCGCCGGCGCGGGAGCCTCCGACCAACAGTAGCGGACCCCACGAGGTTGGGAGCTCCAGCCGACGCAGCGCCATGCGTGCTCCTCGTCAGTTGTCGGCGGGTGAGCCGTTCACCGGCTCGCCTGAACCAGGTAGAAGGAGGCGCGCGAGGCTCCGCGGGGGAGATCGACGCGCAGCGTCCAGTCGCTTCCGGCCTCGAGGTCGCGCGTGAAACCCGCACTGCCGAGCGGCCCCTGCTCGGCGCCGGTGAGGCTGGCGGAGATCCGGTGGCGTCCGGCCGGCACCGGGAGGACTCTCTCCACCTGACCGCTTCCGGATCGCCGTACCCCCAAGAATCCCCGGCGTGTGAAGTCGAAGTCGATGTCGGCCATGGTCTTGCCGTCCGCCCTCACACTCAGGGTTCCGGCCGTGAGGGGCGAGTTGAAGTACACCGTGAGCCGCGCCGTCCCAGCTCTGGGCATCGCCGTCGGTCGCGGGACCGGTGCTGTTGCGTGGTGGACGGGCGCTCGTGTCGAGCGGGTCGGTCTGCGCTCCCGCGCGTGCTCGGTGGCGAGATCGAGGAAGCTGGCCGCGAGCTCGTTCTCCGGTTGCAGCTCCAGGGCCTGCTGGAACCGGTCGGCGGCTGCGGCGTAGCGTTCCCCTCGGTAGAGACGCCGGCCTTCCGCGATCAGGGCGGTGACTCGGGCGCGGGTGGCAGCACTTGTTTGCTCTTGGCGAAGTGCCTCGCGCGCCGCCGCCACCAAGGCGCGGGCGCTGCGCGAGGCCGGCGCCTGGTCGATCACACGGCGGGCGAGCTCCAGGGCCACGGCAGGGCGGCCCTCATCCAGTGCCCGTCGTGCTGACCTCAGGGTGAGGCCCAGCTTCTCCAGGGCCGCCGTGCGTGCGGCGGAGGGAGATGGCGGCGGCGGTGATGGGCGCAGCGCCGTAATCGCCGCCAGCAGAGCGGCACACACGATCACCCAGGCGCCCACGATCCGCCACACCCAGCCGGTGTTGACCTCACGCCGGAGCACCTCCGGGATCGGGAGTCGGGTCCACGCTGCCCGCCAGCGCTGAAGAGGACGTGCCGGGGGCGCGGGAACCTGGTGTATGCGGGTTTCCAGGTCGGGCAAGAAAACCGCTGTTCGAGCCGCGTCGTCGGGCGTACGGTGCACGAGCGAGCGGGCCAGCGCCGCGAGCACCTCGGCGAGCTCCGCCGCGCTCTGGAACCGTTGCTCGGGCAGCTTGGCGAGACATTTCAAAACGATTGGGTTGAACGCCGGCGGCAAACCCAGGCGGGCGGTCGACGGGATCGGACACGCCTCGTGCACGATCTTGTGCGTGACCTCGGTGATGTTGGCGCCGGGGAACGGCCGTTGGCCGGTCAGCAGCTCATAGAGCACCACGCCGGTCGAGAAGATGTCCGAGCGTGCATCCACGGGTTTGCCCGTAATCTGCTCCGGAGACATGTAGTTCGGGGTGCCGATGAACTGCCCCTCGACGGTGAGGTTCGAGGACTCGAGCCGGGCGACACCGAAGTCGGTGATCTTCGGCGTGCCGTCCTCCGTGAGGATGATGTTCGCTGGCTTGATGTCGCGGTGGACCACCCCCATGCGATGTGCGTAGTCCATCGCCTCCGCCACCGAGGCCACGATGCGTGCGACCTCGGACTGCCGGAAGGTCGTGCCGGAAGCCAGGATCTCCTTGAGGTTCCTGCCGGCCACGTACTCCATGGCAATGAACAGGAGCTCGCTGTCGGTGTCTTCGCCGACATCGTGGATCGTCACGATGTTGCGGTGGCTGAGGCGTCCCGCAGCACGTGCTTCGCGCAGGAAGCGCTCCCGGAACTCATCCGCAACGTCGGGGTCGATGTCGAGGCGCAACGTCTTGAGAGCGACTTGGCGGTCGATGAGTGGATCACGGGCGAGGTAGACGACTCCCATCGCGCCCCTGCCGAGCACCTCCAGGATCTCGTACCGGCCCACTTTGCTGAGGCTCACCCCGCTATTCTAGCCGGTCGTGGGTCTCCGAGCACTGCTCTCGGGGCGCTTCGGTTCGATCCTGTCTCAGGAATTCACAGTATGTGAGGGTCTCGACTGATGTGGCGAGCCGACGGGACATGCCGATCTGGCGTCAGCGGTCGGATCGGCATTGGCAAACCCCACTTGCAGCGAGTACATCTCGGGCGCAATCCTTGCAAAAGGGTGTGCCGGCCCACTGGCCGAGGGGAGAGTCATGGACGCAAGAGGCGACGGAATGCAACAAGTTGACCGGGCGGCGGCGAGGCTTGGCGAGCTCCAGCGGGCGGTTGGCGAGGTCGTGGTGGGTCAGGAGCGGCTGGTCGAGTCGGTGTTGGTCGGCCTGCTGTGTAACGGACACATCCTCCTCGAGGGTGTCCCGGGGCTTGCCAAGACGCTGACGGTGCGGACCGTCGCCGGCGTGGTCGGCGGCAGCTTCCAGAGGTTGCAGTTCACACCTGACCTGCTGCCCGCAGACGTCACCGGCACACAGGTATTCGATCCCAAGACGAGCGAGTTCGTCGCTCATACCGGGCCGGTGTTCGCGAATCTGGTGCTGGCGGATGAGATCAACCGTGCACCTGCAAAGGTCCAGTCGGCGCTTCTCGAGGCGATGGAGGAGCGGCAGGTGACGATCGGTGATGCGACCTACAAGCTGCCGGTCCCGTTTCTCGTCCTGGCGACCCAGAACCCGATCGAGCAGGAGGGGACATACCCGCTCCCCGAGGCCCAGCTGGACCGGTTCATGCTCAAGGCCCGGGTCGGTTACCCGTCGCCGGAAGAGGAGCGGAAGATCCTCGAGCTCCACCTCGGAGAGCAGTTTCCGACGCCAAAGCCAGTCACGACCCTGGAAGAGATCCGAGGACTGGCCGCGGTGGCGCGGCAGGTGTACATCGACGAGCGGATCAACGGCTACCTCGTGAACCTGGTGGGGGCCAGCCGGAGCCCGGCCGAGGTCGGGCTGGGGGACCTTGCACCCCTGATCGACTACGGCGCCTCACCGCGGGCCACAATCGCGCTCGCACAGGGAGCGCGTGCTCTGGCGCTGCTGCGCGGGCGGGCGTTCGCGACGCCGGAGGATGTCAAGGAGCTGGCGCCTCCGGTCTTGCGGCACCGCCTGGTGTTGAGCTACGAGGCCGAGGCGGAGGGCGTTTCGGTGGAGGACATCATCGACCGGCTCCTGCTCGCGGTCGAGGTGCCATGATCTTCTCCAGTGGCTTCCGGGCGACCCCTACTGAGAAGATCCAGTTTGCCGTTCGAGCATGCCTACGAGACGGCGAGGGAGCTGAGGGAGCGACCATGGGAGGGCATCTGTGAGCCGCTTCGGCTCGCGGCTCCGGCACTACCTCGGCGCCCCTCGGCCCGAGGGCCTGGCGGCCGCGAACGGGGGACGTCTGTTCGCCCAGGTTCGTCAGCTCGAGGTCCGTGCCCGCCAGGCCATGACAGCCGGCCTTGCCGGCCAGTACAACAGTGCCTTCAAAGGCCGCGGGCTCGAGTTCGAAGAGGTGCGCGACTATCGCAGCGGTGACGATGTGCGAACCATCGACTGGAACGTCACCGCAAGGACCGGCCGCCTCCACGTCAAGCTGTTCCGCGAGGAACGGGACCTGACCGTCCTGCTGCTGGCAGACCTCTCTGCCTCAACCCTGTTCGGGAGTGGCCCGATGACGGTTCACGACCTGATTGCAGAGGTGTCTGGCCTGTTCGCGCTCGCCGCCGGACGGCGCGACCGGGTCGGTGCGGTGCTCTTCGACGACCACGTGCGCGCGATCATTCCGCCGCGCCGCGGCTGGCGGCACGGGCTCCGCGTCGCCGGCCAGCTGCTGGCAGCGGAGCCGGCGGGTCGAGGCACGGCGGTCGGCGAGGCGATGGGTGCCGCAGCCCGACTCCTGCACCGGCGAGGAATCGTGATCCCCGTTGTCGACCGGGCGTGCGTGCTGCCGTCGCGCGAGCTCCGTGCCCTCGGTGCCCGACACGACGTCGTGGTCATCAGGGTCGGCGATCCGCTGCTCGAGCGCTGCGCCCCCGGCACGCCCTTGCCCGTCAGCTGGGCGGAAGGACGCGGGAGGGCGGTGCTCGCTGCAGGCCGACTCAAGCCACCGCCGCCGCTTCCGGCGGGCGTGGACGTCGTGGAGCTGTCGACGGGCGAGGACTACCTGCCGGCGGTGCGTGCCCTGTTTCGCGAACGGGAGCGGCGCCGTGCGCGCTGAAGCCCGCGGGATAGCCCTCCTGCTGGCAACGCTGCTGCCGGCAGTTGCCGGCGCTGCTGCCGGGTCCGGCCCACAGCTGCAGGTCGCGGTCCCACCCGGGCCGGTGGCGGTCGGGGATCGGGTTCCGGTGAGGGTCGAGGCGGTCGGCGGTGCCGGCGGACAGTGGGGAGACGTCGAAACGGAGCTCGGCAACGACGACAACTGGGCGGTGGCCGGGAGCCCCCGTACGGTGCCGCAGGTCGCGAACCCAACCTGGGTGGTCGAGCTGGTGCCGCTGCAGGTCGGCAAGCTGTCGCTGCCGCGGCTCCACGCCGTCCTGCGTGCGGCGGACGGGTCGCGGCACGACGTGACAGCGGCCACCGAGCCCACGGTGACTGTGGCCTCGGTTCTGCCGCCCGGCAAGCAGGCCAAGCCGGCCCCCCTGACACCGCCGATCGGCGCCCGCGGTTTTCCGTGGGAGTGGGTGGGACCGGGTCTTTTCCTGCTGGTACCTGTTGTGGTTCTTCTGGTGCTGTGGTTGCGGCGTCGTCGTCGACGGGAGGGTGGCCTGGACGTGCCCGTGATGTCACCGCTCGACGAGCTGATGGCCCTCGTCGGCGAGCTGCGGGGGAGGGTCGGCCGTGATCCTGCCGAGCTCGTCTGTGATCGTCTGGCCGCCGCCGTTCGGCGCTACCTGGCGCGGCGGAGCGGCCAGCCGGTGCTGGAGATGACCTCATTCGAGGTGCGGCGTCTGGCCCGCCAGAGTGCCTGGCCGGCCGGGGTCCAGGCTGCGATCGGTGAGGCCATGACCCTGGCCGATGGGGTGCGCTTCGCGCGCCGGCCGGCGGCAGACAAGGAGCTCGGCCGCGGCCTGGATCGTGCGGTCGAGGCGGCGCGCGAGCTCGACGGACATCTTCGGACTCTTGAGCAGGCTGCCGGGGAAGCCGAAATGCGGGAGGCGAGCGCATGATCCGTCTCGCGGACCCGTGGTGGCTCCTGCTGGCCGGAGTTGGCGTGCTGGCCGCTGTGTTGTGGTCGGTTCGGCGCCTGTGGCAGCGCTACCCTTTCCCGGTGCGCGTTGCGCGGACCGGCAGGGGAGGTCTCGCTGTTGGTGCGACGGTGATGGCCGGCTTGCTCGCTGCGGCCGCCCTGCTGCCCCTCGCGGTTGCGAGCGCGCGCCCTCAGGAGGTGCTGTCGCGAGAGATTGAGCATGCCACGGGGATTGACATCGTGGTGGCCCTCGACGTCTCCGGTTCGATGGCGGCTCTGGACTTCAAGCCCAGCGATCGGTTGAGCGTGGCCAAACAAGTCATCTCGGACTTCCTGGCTCGCCGGCCGGAGGACAGAATGGGCCTGGTCGTGTTCGCCGGCGCAGCGGTAACCCTGTGCCCGCTGACTCTCGATCACGACGTCGCACGCACCCTGCTCCATCGCGTCAAGCTGGGCGCTCTGCCGGATGGTACCGCGATCGGGATGGGACTCGGGACCGCGGTCAACAGGCTGCGGCACTCGAAGGCTCACTCGAAGATCATCGTCCTGGTGACCGACGGGGCCAACAACGCTGGTGAGCTCGACCCGATGGGGGCGGCGGAGCTGGCCCGCGACCAGGGCATCAAGGTGTACACGGTGCTGGTCGGCCGCGGAGGGACGGTTCCGATCCCGCTGCACTATCGTGATCCTCGCACGGGTAGGGTCATGACCCAGATCCGGCAGATGCGGGTCGATGTCAACCCGGAGCTTCTTGCCAGCATCGCTCGGCTGACGGGTGGAACGGCTTTCCGGGCGCGTGACTCGCAAGCTCTACAGCGGGTGTTCGACCAGATCGACAAGATGGAGAAGACCAAGTTCTCGTCCGTCAAGCTGGTGCGCTACCGGGAGCGTTTCGAGCCGTGGGCGTTGGCCGCGCTGGTATTGGCACTGGCTGGTGTTGCTCTCGAGGCCGTGGCCGGGAGATCTCCGTGGTGACCTTCGCAGCCCCTTCGCGTCTGTGGCTGCTGGCGGTGCCGGCCGCTGCGGCGGTGGCCGTCCTTGCCCGTCACCGTTGGCGGCTTGCCAGGCAGAGAAGGTTGGCGAGCCCGTCCGTGTGGCACCGTTTGATGGGCACGGCGCCATCGACCGGAGTCGCGCGGCTGCTGACGTGGTGTGCCGCGGCCGTGTTCCTGATCCTCGCCCTGGCAAGGCCCCAGTGGGGCGAGGCGCCGCGGCAGATGTCCGTTCAAACCCGTGACGTGGTGCTGGCGATCGACGTCTCCGATTCCATGCGCTGCGAGGACGTTTCGCCGTCGCGCCTGGGCCGCGGCCTCGAGGTGCTGCGCCGCGCCCTTCCAGAGCTCGCGGGAAACAGGGTCGCGGCGGTGGTGTTCGCGGGGGATGCCTACCCCCTGGTTCCGTTGACCACCGATGTCGAGGCGCTCTCGACGTTCCTAGACGGCGTCGAGCCGGGGTCGATCGCCCTTCCCGGCTCGAACCTGGAGCGTGCTGTGTCGACGAGCCTCGAGCTGCTGCCGGACGCGGGCAAGGGGCGGGTCATCGTGCTCGTGACCGACGGGGAGAACCTGCAGGGAGACCTCGGTCACGCGGTTTCGAGCCTCAAGGCCGCGGGAGTCCACCTCCTCGGCCTCCTCGTCGGAACCGCGGCCGGCGGGCCGATTCCCCTCACCGGTGCCGACGGGAACCTCCACTACAAGCACGATCGCAACGGCGGGGTGGTCGTCACCCACGCCAGCCGAGAGACCCTGGAACGCCTCGCCAAGGCGACCGGCGGCGCCGTTGTCGATGCCTCCGAGCTCGATTCTCCGCACGCCCTTGCGAAGAAGGTCGCGGCCCTGCAGAGCCGTGTGGCGGGAAGCGAACGCCGGATCACCCGGGTCGAGCGATTCCAGCTGTTCCTGGCGTTGGCCGCGTTCTTGTTGGTGGCAGGCTTCGCCCTGTCGCCCTGGCGGCGAGTGAGCCTTGCTCTGGTTGCCGTTCTCGCCCTCGGTATCCCGGCCGCTCGTGCGCAAACGCCGAGCCCGGCCCCGTCGACAGCCGTACAGCCTCACGAGGGTCAGGTCGCGGTGCCCTGGTACCAGCGCTGGATTCCAGGGGGGAGCCGTCGTCTGGCGCGGTCGGGGGCCCGGCGCTACAAGCAGGGCGACCTGTCGAGGGCGACGAACGAGTTCGCGGGGGCCGCCAGCCTCGATCCGCGGAGTCCGGACCGTCAGTTCGACCTCGGGACGACGCTCGCGGCGCGGGGGAAGGTCGCACAGGCGACCCCGCTCCTCGAGCACGCGAGCCGGGCCGGCGTGCCGGATTCGGCGTACAACCTCGGGACCGCGGCGCTCGAGGCGAAGAAGGCCGAGCCCGCCGTGAAGTGGCTGCGGCATGCCCTGCTCGACAACCCCAAGGATCCGCGCGCGAAGCGCAACTACGAGCTCGCCCTGCGTCTACTCAAGCAACAGAAAGAGCAGCAGCGGCGCAAGACGTCCAAGAACGGTGGCGAGAAGAATAGGCAGCAGCAGAAGCCGCGGCAGAAGCCCGGCGTGACGCCGACGCCGGCCGCCGGCGCCCACCCGCGGCCGACCCCCGGCGCCGTCAACCCCCTCTATGGCGCCCTCGAGCGGGCCGAGGCCAAGGCTCGCAAAGCGATGCAACGGCCGACGCCAAAGGCGGCCAACGTGGCGGAGGACTGGTAATGCGACGGCCGGGTCCGACCTGCGCGATCGCTCTGCTGGCGGTGCTCGCGGCAGCAGCGGCCGGAGCCGACGAGCCGACGCTCGAGGTCCACCTGAATCCCCAGCGGCTCGGCATCCAGGACGTCACCCGGCTCACGATCTCGATATCCGGAGGGAAGCTCGAGGGCGGGCCTCCGCGCCCAGCCAAGCTGTCGAACCTGGAGATTGTCGGTGGTCCCAGCACCGAGCAGCAGTTTTCCTGGGTCAACGGTGTCGCGTCGTCGAGCACGAGCTTCGTCTACGTACTGCAACCACTGGGGCTGGGTGCGGCGCGGGTCGGGGCGATGACGGTTCGGGTCGCCGGCAAGGATCTCACGTCAGCGCCCATCGATGCCGAGGTCGTTCAGGGCAGCCTGGCGCCACCGCAACGCCGGCAGCAGCTCCCCTGGAATCCGCTCAACGACCTCATGGCGCCCCGATCTCAACGCCGGGTGCGGGCCGAACTGCGGCTGCTGACGCCCAAGGCGAAGCTGTACCTCGGGGAGTCCATGACGGCTACGATCGTCCTCGAGACCACAGCGGACGTCGACGGTTTCCAGTGGGTCGACCCGCCCTCCTTTCCCGGCTGGTGGGTGCAGCGGGTCCAGCTGCCGCAGCAAGTGAGCGGTACCCTGGTCGACCGTGCCGGCATGCGGCTGATGCGTTACCCGGTGGCGCGCTACGTCATCATCCCGCTCAAGGCAGGGGTGCTCAAGGTGCCGCAGGCGAGCGCACGTATCGGCGTCGGCGCTCCGAGCCTGTTCGGCCCCGGACAGGTCCTGGAGCGGGCGACAGCTCCGCGCGAGCTCGAGGTCATGCAGCGGCCGTTGGCGCCCGCCGGGTTCAGCGGGGCGGTCGGCCAGCTGTCCTATGCCGGCAAGGTCTCGTCCCGGAAAGTCCGAGTTGGCGACTCGCTGACCATCACCGTGAGCCTGACCGGGAACGGCAACCTGCCGCTGGTCTCGGCCCCTGTGCAGTGGCCGTCGTGCAGCACCTGCGAGAGCTACCCGCCGGAGGAGAACAGCTCGGTCAAGGTTGACGGGGACGGCATCCACGGAACACGCTCATGGTCGAAGACGATGGTGCCGCGGCAGTGGGGAGACCTGCGGCTGCCGGCGGTGACGTTGTCCGTCTTCGACCCCGTGAGCGCGACCTACCGGCGGCAGGCCGTGGGCCCGTTCACGGTCGCCGTGACACCGGCGCCGGCAACGCCGACGCCGACCCCGCAAGCGTCCTTCCCACGGCACGTTGCGGCCGGCTCCGTGCGGACGGTCGAGCACCCTCCATCCGTCCCGACTCCCGTCGCTGAAGGTGCAGCGCCCTGGAAATGGGTGCTGGGTGCGCTTGCGGTGGGGGTTTTCCTGGGCGCGGCCACGGTTCTCTTCGTCCGCCGTCGGCGGCGGGCGCGCATCCCCAGGCCGGCTGAGGGCCAGTCGACGGCCGAGCGGGCCCGGGAGCTTCAGGGAGTGCTGGAGCGCTGGTGGAGCGGCACCCGGGAGGTTGATAGGACCGAGGCACGGGAGGAGCAGGTCACCGCGCTCAGGCGAGAGCTCGAGGGGATCCGTTTCGCACCGGGGCGGGCGGATCACACCGAGACCGTTCGAGAGCTCGAAGAGAAGCTCCGCAGGCTCCTGCGCGGCGCGTGATAAACTGCCTTTATGTCTGAGTTTCAGGTCTTCAGCCTGGCGCTGGAAGACATCGAGCCGTTTCTCGACAGGCGGCGCTATGCGGCGTTCGTCCCGGTCCGTTTGCGGGCCGATGTCTTCCTGCGTGAGATCCTGAGCAAGGCGAATGATTTCCTGCCTTCCGGCGGTGGATCCATTCTCATGGACAAGCCGTTCGAACGGGGACGGAACCCGAGCGAGACACGGCTGCACTTCGTGGCGGCGTTCGGGGCGCTGGCGGACCAGCTGGTGGGGAAGTCGCTTTCGGCCGACGACGGCGTAGCCGGCCACGTCTACCGCTCGGGTGAGCCATACGTCATGGAGAGCCGGGACAGCGATCCGAACTTCTACGCCAAGTTCGATGAGACACACGACTTCCGCACCTCGAGCATTATCGCGGTCCCGATCCGAATCGAGCGGACGGTGTGTGGAGTTCTCGAGCTCGTCAACCGCTCCGACGGCCGCCCCTTCTCGGAGAGGGACCGGCAGTTGCTCGAGATCTTCGCCCGTTACACATCGGTGTTCATCGAAAACCTCCTCGACGCGCAACGTGCCAACGAGATGGCTCGTCGCGACGATCTCACCGGCCTGTACAACGACCGCTTCTTCCATCATCGGCTGACCGAGGACCTGGTCCGCGCCGATGTCGTCTCCTCGTCGGTGGCGCTGCTGTTCCTAGACCTCGACAACTTCAAGGACGTCAATGACACCCACGGACACCTCGCCGGTTCTCAGGTGCTGAAGGAGTTCGGGTTCCTCTTGAGCAAGACGGTGACGGCGGGAGGCGCGACCCTCGCGCGCTACGGCGGTGACGAGTTCGTGGTCATCCTCGCCGACCAAGGACAGGATGAAGCGCTCGACACGGCGCACCGGATCCAATCCGCGATGCGGGAGACGACGTTCCTCCAGGGCACCTACACCTGGACCGAGCGGCCGGTCGTGTGGCGGCGCGACCTGACCTGCTCGTTGGGAGTGGCGGTGTATCCGGACCACGTGTCGCGCGAGGGCACCACGGACCTCAAGAAGAACCTGCTGCTGCGGGCAGCCGACCAGGCCATGTACGAGGCCAAGGACCAGGGCAAGGACCGCATCCAGGTCGCCGAGCCGATCCCGGTTCCCTAGCCGGCGCATCTCGAGCCGCCGAGCGGCCTGCCGGCTCGACGAGGTGCGCGGTCAGGAATCTCCCCAGCGCGCCAGATTGGCACGAAGTTCACGCGAGTACGGGAAGGAAAGTGGCAGGGAACTTGCTTTCTTGTGCGATGGCCGTGAGCTAAGCTCCGGCCGCGACTCTACAGGAGGTGACAGATGAAGCAGGAGCGAATGAGGCTCTTCTCCCTAGCCGGCGTGATCGTCGCTGCAGTGCTGTTCGGAATGGTGCTGGCGGGGGGCCTCAACTTGACGCCGCAGGCGAACGCGGACCGGCCTGCGACGGCGGCGCCGACGGCCGCGCCGGCGGCAGTGGCCGCGCCAGACTTCGCGTCGCTGGCGGCGAAAGTCGTGCCGTCGGTGGTGTCGGTGTACGCCAAGGAGATCATCAAGCCGGATGATCAGAACATGCAGGGGATGCCGAACGATCCCTTCCACTTCTTCTTCGGCCCGTTCATGAACCGGGGTCAGGGTCAGCGGCAGCAGCCGATCGTACGCCCGTCTGCAGGTTCCGGCTTCTTCATCTCGCCGGACGGTGAGCTGCTGACCAACAACCACGTGGTCGAGAACGCCGACCAGCTGGAGATCCAACTCAAGGACGGCGCCAAGTACGCGGTCAAGGTCGTTGGACGTGATCCGGCGACGGACATCGCGCTGATCCGGGTGGTCAAGCCCGACCGCGAGTTCCCGGTGCTGTCGCTTGGCGAGTCGAAGACCGCACGCGTCGGGGAGTGGGTGATGGCCGTCGGAAACCCGCTCAACATGGGTGACACGGTGACGGTCGGCGTGGTGTCGGCGAAGGGGCGTGTGCTCGGCATCTCCGACACCTCGTTCGAGAACTTCATCCAGACCGATGCCGCCATCAACTTCGGGAACTCGGGCGGACCGCTGGTCGATGTCCAGGGGAACGTGATCGGCATCAACACCGCGATCAACGCCCGCGGCCAGAACATGGGCTTCGCGGTCCCGATCGACACTGCCAAGCTGATCCTGCCGCAGCTCAGGGAGCACGGCAAGGTCGTTCGCGGTTACCTTGGGGTGACCGTAACCAATGTCAGTCCCGAGTTGCAGGACGCATTCGGTCTCAAGGACCGCAACGGCGCCTTCGTCGAGGAGGTGCTCGCAGGTCACGCCGGTGACAAGGCCGGGCTCGAGCACGGCGACGTGATCATCAAGATCAACGGCGATCCGGTCACTAACACCCGCGGCCTGATCGACCGCATCTCGGCGACGCCTCCAGGTACCAAGGTCAAGCTTGAGGTTCTCCGTAACGGCAAGTCCAAGGAGCTGACGGCGGTGCTCGAGGAGCGCAAGATCGATGAGAACGGAGAGGAAGCCAACACCGAGCCCGCCCAGGAACAGGGTGGTCTCTCCGACCGTCTGGGCATCACGGTGTCCAACCTGACTCCCCAGCTGCGCCAGATGTACAGCATCGATGACAGCGTCAACGGGGTCGTGATCACCAAGGTCAAGCCGATGTCGGCAGCCGGGGACAACGGTCTCCAGCGTGGGGACGTCGTGACCGAGCTCAACGGTGAGAAGGTCACCTCGGCCTCCGGGCTGGTGAGCACGGTGAAGAAGATGAAGAGCGGCGGGTATGCACGCCTCTACGTCTACCGCCCGCGGGCGGACCGGTCGTTCTTCGCCATCATCAAGCTCAAGAAGTAAGACATCCACGCTTAGCACGAGGGCCCCGCCGAGCGGGGCCCTCTCTGTTGGATTCGGAATACACTGTCGGGGTGGACGTTGTGGTGAGCGCATGAAGGTCCTCGTGGCGATGTCCGGAGGGCTCGACTCCTCGGTCGCGGCCCTCGAGATGGTAGCTGCCGGGCACCAGGTGGAGGGGGTCTTCCTGCGCCTGTGGGATCCGCTGGGTAGCGGCAAGGGCTCGCGGTGTTGTTCTCTGGAGGACCAGGAGGACGCGAGGGCCGTCGCCGCCGCGCTGGACATCCCACTCCGTGAGGAGTGCACGTCCCGGAGGTTCTTCGACGACGTTTTCGAGGCCTCGCTGGAGCGCTATGCGGAGGGCCTGACGCCCAACCCGTGTGTGGTCTGCAACGAGAAGATCAAGTTCACCGAGCTCGAGGCGGTGGCGGACGCGGCCGGGGCGGACGTCCTGGTCACCGGTCACTACGCCCGCCTGCGAGGTGGCAAGGGCGGGAGGGTACGGTTGCTGCGCGGGGTCGATGCCGCCAAGGACCAGTCGTACTTTCTCCACCGGCTGACGCAGGACCGCCTGCGCAGGGTCCTGTTTCCGCTCGGCGACATGACGAAGGCCGACGTCCGCCGGAAGGCGCGGGCGGCGGGTCTGCCCGTCGCGGACAAGCCGGAGAGCCAGGAGCTGTGCTTCGTGCCGGAGGGGACCTCGTATGCAGAGCTCATGGAGGCGTGGCTGCCCGGCCGAGTGCGGGCCGGCGAGATCGTCGACCGCGGCGGCCGGCGCCTCGGCTCGCACGCCGGTGTGCACCGGTTCACCGTCGGCCAGCGCCGCGGGCTCGGCGTGTCGGCGGAGATGCCTCTCTATGTCTTGCAGCTGCACCCCGCCACCGGGACCGTGGTCGTCGGCGACCGCGACGAGCTTCTGACGTCATCCTTCGAAGCGGAGGACATGCGCTGGATCTCGGACCAGCCCCCGGCGCGCGAGCTCGAGTGCTCGGTGCAGGTTCGTTCCCGTCACCGTGCCGTGCCGGCGCGGGTCGAGGCTCGGGGCGAGGGTGTCCTGATCGTGCCGGAGGAGCCACTGACGGCGCCCGCTCCGGGACAGGCCGCCGTGCTCTACGACGGCGACGAGGTCCTCGGCGGCGGCTGGATCACCGCCGCGGGGCGATGACCCGGAGTCGCCCCCGCCCCTCACACGCCCAGTAACTAAGTGCTCAGTTCCATAAATACAATGGCGCATAAATCTACCAGGAGGCCGGAGTGAGCCAGCCGGATCCTGGAACATGCCAAGAAGAAGTCCTCATATAATAGAGCTTGAACCGTATCAGAGATCCCATCTGGAGGCCGTGGCTCGGGAATATACGTCGTCGTATCGCGATGTCATCCGAGCCAAGATCGTTCTCTACGCGGCCCGAGGGCTGGGGAACGACGAAATTGCGGCTAGGTTGGATACCCCTCGGCAGATCGTCTCCAAATGGAGGAAGCGCTTCTTCGAAGAAGGTCTGACAGGGTTGCAGGAGCGACCTCGCGGCGGGCGCCCACCGCTGTTTTCCCCCCAGCGTGATCGTCGCGGTTAAGGCGCTCGCCTGTGAGCTGCCGGCGGTGCATGGGCTTCCTCTGTCGCGTTTCAGCATGTCCGAGCTGAAGCGCGAAGCTCAAAATCGTGGGCTCGTCGCCTCGATCGGGGAAACTACACTCTGGAGATGGCTGTCACAGGATGCGATCCGCCCGTGGCGATATCGCAGTTGGATCTTCCCCCGCGACCCCAACTTCGCGGAGAAGGCTGCCACCGTCCTGGGTCTTTACCAGGGTCTCTGGAATGGGCAAGGCATGGCTTCGAACGACTACGTCTTGAGCTCGGATGAAAAGACGAGCATCCAAGCACGGCGCCGCTGCCATCCCACCACACCGCCTCGACCAGGAGCGCCAACTCGAGTCGAGCATGAGTACCAAAGTCGCGGCGCCCTCGCCTACATCGCCGCGTGGGATGTGCACCGTGCCAGGATCTTCGGCCGCTGTGAACCAAGAACCGGCATTGAACCGTTCCACCGCCTTGTTGATCAGGTTATGCAACACCAGCCCTACCGCTCTGCCTCACGTGTCTTCTGGATTGTGGACAACGGCTCCTCCCACCGCGGCGAGAAGGCAACACTTCGCCTGCAACAACGCTGGCCCAACGCTGTCCTCGTACACACACCGTGCCACGCCAGCTGGCTCAACCAGATCGAAATCTACTTCTCCGTGCTGGAGCGCAAGGTCCTTCGCCCCAACGATAACGCTAGCTCCACCAGCCTCGAAGACCGGGTTCTTGGCTTCCAAGAACACCACGAACGAATCGCCCAGCCCTTTAAATGGAACTTCACCCGACGCGACCTCAACAGGCTCCTTGCACGGCTCAACGCCGTACCCGCGCCGCTTGCAGCATGAATCAATACGTCACCGAAATTCTGGTCCAGAGCACTAAGTAACTGAGTGATTAGGTGATTGAGTTTCTCTGCTCGTCCCAGAGAACGCGGAGGCAGCGCGACGCGGAGTAGGGGACGTTCAAACGGACGTGCGGTCCTTGATGTTTCTCTGAAGGTCGCTCACGAGGGGTTGGGGCTGGCGAGAAACGTCAAGGGGGGGGTCCTATATAAAGAACGAGCACGGGTATGGCTCCCGTTGCCAGCCTACGTGGCTTCGGGGGGAATGCCGCCCGTGCTCGTTGAGCCATGCGCGCTGTCTGATAAGGACCTTGCCCC
>JAJDNH010000091.1 GCA_022340775.1 Acidobacteriota bacterium | reverse complement strand
AACGACGACCGGTTCTACTCCCTGCTCGGTAAGTGCTACCAAGAAGAGGGAGATGAACGGGCGGCCGAGCGGTGGCTGGCACGCGCCAAGGAAGTTGCCGCTTCACAGACCCAGCAAAGAGCCCTGCCCCTCGACAGCAAGGCCCCACCCACCCAGAGGTGAGAAGGTAAGAAAGTAAGAAGGTGAGAAGGTCCCGCCCTCCCGGGAGGATCGCTAGACGCGAGATGCAAGACGCAAAACGCCCCCCACCCACCCGCCCAGGGAAACGGAAGACGGGAAATGGGAAACGACCCACCCCCCCACTCGAGAGGGGAAGAAGCCCCCGCCCACCCAGATCCTTCCTCGCTCGCAGACTCGCTCATCAGGATGACACGACGGGGAGCGGATCGCATGAACGGCCGTTGCAACCCATGAATAGCCGTCCCTACCCATGAGCGCCGCCCAGAAACCACGCCGACGCGACGGACGCCGGCCCATCGTTCAGAGTTTCGGGAGGCCCGGACGGTGAGCACGTTCGCAGCGAAGTCCGCGAGACGAACGCCAGATGTGCGTCTTCCCGCAGCGTGACCTCTGAGAGCTCTCGAGCCCGGGTTGTCCGGGCGCGATCGTAGCGAGAGCGGCGAGACGCTTGTCAGGGCTGGGTTCTGAACGTCGAGCTGCCGGAGGCACACTCCCTGTATGTTGAGGACAGCGAGACGTGGAGAGCACGGCCCTGGCTCGCGTGTCGTCGCTCGCAGTAGATCGCGACCGGATAGCCCGGGCCAAAAAATGGCGGCCCCGAGGGGCCGCCCGTTCGATACGCGTTCGCGTGTTTCTAGAAGCTGAACAGAATGCTTCCGTGAATGAAGCGGCCGTACGGGTCGTAGAACCCGTAGAAGCCGGGGCCGTAGTCGTTGTCACTGAAGCCCGCCCCCAGCGGGGGCTCCTTGTCCAGGATGTTGTTGACGCCGAGCGTGAACTGGACGTGCTTGGACATGTCGTAGGTGGCCGCGAGGTCGAAGTAGTGGTACGCGTCGTTCTTGTAGCTGCCGCTGGCCTTGTAGTACGGCAGATCTCCAGGAGCGTAGAGGGCCGGCTGGGTGCTGGAGGCGTCGACCTTGACCGCGCCCTGCATCCGCCACCCGAAGGTGAGGGTCAGCTTGCCGGTCTCCCACGACGCGCTGAAGCGGTGCCGCCAGTGCGGGTTCGGGATACCGCAGGTGTTACCGAACAGGGTCACGCAGTCGTACGAGTAGATGCCGGTGTCGATCGACAGCTCGTTCACGTAGGTGCCGGTGAGGGTGAAGTTCAGGAAGCTGTCGCCGATGTTGGTGACGTAGCTGGCGTTGACGTCGACGCCCTTGGAGGTGCGCTGGCCAACGTTGATGTTGGTCGCCACCGTGTAGCCGTCGGGGGTCAGCCACAGCGTGCCCCGGTTGTCGCGATGGATCAGGCTGCACAGGAACGGATCACCGGTCTTGGCGCACTGGTTGATGACGTCGTCCGGGTACAGGGTGCCGATCGTGTCCTTGATCTTGATGTCGAAATAGTCGAGCGCCAGCGTGAAGCCCGGCAGCGCCTGCGGCGTGATCACGACGCCGGCGTACTTGGTGTCGCCGACCTCGGGCTTGAGGTCCGGGTTGCCGCCCAGGAGGGCGTTGTACTGCTGGGCCGGGTTGGGCAGAATCTTGCCGTACTGGTCGATCGGCACACCGGTGCGCGCGCACTCCTCCGGGGTATACCCGGGGTTCGTCCCGGCGCAGGGATCGTCGCTACCGTAGAGCAGAACGGCCTGAGGCCGGTACAGCTCGGTAATGGCTGGCGAGCGTGTCGCCTTGCTGTAGCCGAAGCGGAACTTGAAGTCCTTGGTCGGCGCGTAGGTACCCTGGGCCTTCCAGGTGTTGGAGGTCCCGGTGCTGCTGTAGTCGGAGTAGCGGAAGCCGAGCTGGAGGCTCAGGTCCTGCGCACCGCTCACGTCCTGCACGAGGGGAACCAGCGCCTCACCGTAGAGCTCCTTGACGTGGTACGAGCCGGACACCGGGAGGCGCTTGCCACCCTGGCCGGTTGCGATACCCATCTGATACGCCAGGTCCGTGTCGTAGAACAGGTACTCTCTCCGGTACTCGGCGCCGAGAGCCACCTGAACCCCCTCGGTCGCCGTGGGGAAGGACACCCCGGCGTCCGTGAGGTCACCGTTGATCTTCGCGCTGACGACGTCGGTGGTCAGGCCGGAGTCGGAGAGCAGAGGCAGCTGGATGTAGGCCAGCGCCGCCGGGGTCACGCCACCGACCTGGAAGATGTTCCAGGGAACGCACGTGGTGTCGTCACCGGCCGGAGACTGGCAGGTCCAGGTGCTCGGGTCGTTCGGATCGCCGTGGACCAGCAGGGCGGCCTGGATGCGCGAGGCGTTCAGGTCGTTGTGGTAGATCTCTGGCGCGTGCACCTGGCCGTGCAGGCCGTAGAAGTCGTAGCTCCAATTCTTGCTGATGTCGCCCTTGAGGCCGGCCACCGCACGCCAGGTGGTGTGCTCGAGGTGGTCGCTGCGCGCGCCGCCCTCGATGTTGCGCCGCAAAATCGTGATGTCGGCAATGTCGTTCGGCCCGTAGCCGGCGTCGACGCAGAGCTTCTGGTACTCGTCGGCGCTGAGCATCGGGTTGTCGCAGTTGAGCTGGCTGGTGTTGCCGAAGTCACCCGAGGGCGCGATCTGGGCGTCCGAGATGTCCTCCATGAGCATGAGGCTCATGTAGCCCTCGAAGTGGTCGTTGAACTTGTAGTTCAGGAAGCCGCCGGCGGTCCAGCGCTGGTCGGGCCGCTGCATGAAGTTGATGGCTCCGTAGTTGAACAGATGGTCCGCACCGAACTGCTTGAGCGTGTTCCCCGGTCCGTTCTCGTCCAGGGTCCAGTCACCCACGAAATCGCCGCTCGGGTTGTATACAAGGAAGCGGCCGAACGGGTTGGTGCTCGAGCCGCCGCACGTCGGACCGCTCAGGGTCAGTCCGCCGAGGACGGAGCAGTTGGTGTAGTCGCGCCGGTTCTTCAGGAGCGCCGTCGTCCTGCGGTACTCGAGGTACATCGAGGCATGACCCTTGCCATCGGCGAACTTGGCGCCGTACGCGACGTGGGCGTCGATTGCGCCGCCGTCCCAGGCCTGACCCGACGGCGGATCAAAACCTCTGGCGTTGTTGATGGCCTGCGCCGTCTTGTTGTTGTTGTTGTGCTCGAAGCCGTGGAACTGGATGCCCGCTTTGAGCCCCTCGAAGTCCTTGTCCAGGATGAAGTTGACGACACCCGCGACGGCGTCGGCGCCGTACACGGACGAGGCGCCGCCGGTCAGCACGTCAACTCGCTTCACCAGGAACGCGGGAATGAAGTTCAGGTCGCCCTCGAGCGCCCCGGTGTCGCCGGGCGGCATGCGCTTGCCGTCGATTAGGACCAGGGTGCGGATGGCGCCGAGGTGGCGCAGGTTGACGGTCGCGGTACCGGACGCACCGTTGGCGATCGTCGAGTTCTGCGCAGCAAAGACCTGCGGCAGGCTGGTCAGCAGGTCCTCGAGCCGCGTCGTCCCCGAGTTGCTGATCTGCTCGGGGTCCAGGGTCGACACCGGGCTCATGGCCTCCAGTGTCGGACGCGGGATCAGGGTACCGGTGACCTCCACTTCAGCCTTGAACTGAGGCTGTTGCTGGGTCTGTTGACCCTGCTGACCCTGCTGCTGGGTCTGGGTTGTCTGAGCCATCGCCATCCCGGTATAGCCGATGACCCCGATGATTGTGACGAGGACGCCCACGCACAGGGCCCCCCGCCGGACATCGCCTCTCAACCGTCTCATACCATCCTCCTCTCGTTGCTGAGAAACAGTCCCACAACCAAAAAATAAACTACGGATTAAGCTACCACCGCGGGTTCGGGTTTGCAAGCCTCGACTAGTCAAGCCCGGATAATTCACCCGCGATCTACTGCGAGCTGCGATAAGCCAGCTGTCGCCGTGCTCATCACGTCGTGACGGTCTGATCGTGCCCCACCGCTTTCATGCGCACACGGAGGCGACTCGTCTCGAGCGGGTGGGCGGACTACTGCCTGACCCACGGAAGGGTGGTCGCTCCGCATTCCTCAGCTGCGGCGAGAAACGGCGGGGAGGAGTTGGGGCTGCAGGGCAGGCCGCCCTGCCCTCACTGCTCCTGTTGTTTCTTCTGCTGCTGCTGCTTCAGGTAGTCCACCAGCTGCTGGGCGGTCGGAGCTTCCTTGTCGTTCGGCGCCAGCTGGAGAAAGATCTGGAGGTGATTGATGGCGCCAGCGTTGTCGCCCAGGTTCATGTCGGTGATCCCGACGTAGTACTGGGCCATCGGGTTCTTGGGGTCGAGCCGCAGGTACTTGGCGAACCTGTCCTTCGCCTTGGCCAGGTCGTTCGCATCGTAGGCGTCAAAAGCCAGCTTCAGGAGGCCGTGACGGGCGATCTCGGGCTCGATGGCGGCTAGACCGACGAGGGCGCCGACGAGCTTGTCCTTGTCTCCGAGCGCCAGGTAGGCGTTGTACCGGACTCGCAGAGCTCGCTCGTCCTTCGGCTCCTCGGCCAGGGCCTTCTCGGCGGCATCGGCCGCCTCCTGATTGTGACCGAGCTTGAGGGCGGTGTCAGCCAGGCCATCCAGAGAATCGATGAGGTTCGGGTCGAGCTGAAGCGCTTCCTTGAACTTCTGCAGCGCGCCCTCGTCGTCCCCGGCCTTCACCAGTTTGACCGCCTCGTTGTGGATCTTCTTCGCCTCCGCGACCTGCTGCCCTGCCTTCTCCATGTCCTTCAGAGCCGCCGCCGCTTTCTCCTGGTCACCCAGGTTGTTGTACGACTCCCACCGCACCCGTAGCACCTCGACCTTGGTCGCACCGAGAGCAACCGCCTTGTCCGCCGCCGCGGCGGCCTCCTTGTAGTTGCCCGCCTCGAACTGGGCGAGGCTCAGGGCTTCCCAACCTTGGCGTAGCTTCGCATCGGCTGCCACCGCCGCCTGGAAGTGCTTCGCAGCGGTTGGGTAGTCCTTGGCCTTGAACGCCGCGACCCCGGCGTTGTAGGCCTCGACTGCATCGTTCGACGTCGTGGGTAGCGGCTGGGTCCCGACCTCCACCGCGCCCGCGGGGTGCAGCGTGTACTCCTTGCGCGCGGTCCCAGCCAGATCCCAGGTGATCTCGGCCTGCAGCGGCGCGTACCCGATCTTGTCGAACCGCAGCAGATAGACCACGCCCAGCTGGGGGATGTCGATGATGAACATACCCTTCTTGTTGCTTTTGTCCTGCTCATGAAACTCGGGGAGATCCTTGGCGGTCGCCAGGACCGTCACTCCTTCGACAGGATTGCCCTGGAGGTCGACGACCTTGCCGATGAGCCGACCCTGTCTGTCAGCATGGACCAGCCCTGGAACCGCCAGCAGGAGAACCGCGAGCCAGACGATGATGGAGCGCTTGGAGTGCATTCTCGTCACCTTTCTCGGTACCGGTTTCGGGATCGGGGACCTACTCGCCCCGCCCTGCGGGCGCCGCCGGAAAGCCCGACCCCGCTCGAGCGTTGGCCGAACCTCCACAGGAGGGCACACCCGCGCCGCAGCTTATATATCGTGCGTCTCGATGCGAAGTCAAGGAAGGGTGACTCCCCCACCCGCCCAGTGACGGAGTGACGGAGTGACGGGGCCCCCCACCCACCCGGGAAGAGGGGAAACGGAAAACGGAATACGCCAGACGCCAGACCACCCCCTCCCACCCGAAGAACCCTTCCGCAGCCCGCTCCAGAGCATATGACGCTCAAACGGACGTGCGGTCCTTGATGTTTCTCTGAACCGCACTCACGAGGCGTTGGCGCTGGCGAGAAACGTCAAGGGGGGGGTCCTATATAAAGAACGAGCACGGGTATGGCTCCCGTTGCCAGCCTACGTGGCTTCGGGGGGAATGCCGCCCGTGCTCGTTGAGCCATGCGCGCTGTCTGATAAGGACCTTGCCCC
>JAJDNH010000118.1 GCA_022340775.1 Acidobacteriota bacterium | reverse complement strand
TCGAGCAACTGGTGCGGGAGTATGTTCAGGTGTTTCCTTCCAGGAGCTACACACTGAACCGTCTGGGCGACCACCTACCGGAGTACCTCGACGCTCGAAAAGAGTGGGCGGACAGCCAGTTCCTCGCCGACCTGGCGCGTTTCGAGCTCGCCATCACCCAGGTCTTCGATGAGGCCGAGTCGCCGGTGCTGACTGCCGAGGAGCTTCAAGCAGTACCTGCCCAAGCGTGGGAGTCGGCCCGACTGAGGCCGATTGCGGCCTTCAGACTGCTCGAGCTCAAGCACGCCGTCGTGCCACACCTCAAGGCCTACCATAACGACCGGCCATCACCTCGGCCACGGCGCCGGAACACCTGGGTGGCGGTCTACCGCCGTGAGTTTTCGCCGCTCTATCTGGAGCTCAGCCGAGCCGAGCACAACCTGCTCCGGGCGCTCGTCGACGGGACGCCGTTGGCCGAGGCTCTGGCAACCGCGGCGGTCAACGTGCGGTCCGGCCAGAGGCAAGAGAAGATCTTCCGTTGGTTCAGAACCTGGGTCGCCGAGGGCCTGTTCAGCAGCGTGGAAGCCTAGCTCTTCATCATCGCCAGGACATCGTCAGGTGAGATCGGAAGATCGCCCGAGAGGTTCTCCGCACCGTCGGCTGTGACCAGAAAGTCGTTCTCGATCCGCACGCCGAGCCCCTCCTGTGGGATATAGATCCCGGGCTCGTTGGTGATCACCATCCCCGGCGCCAGCTTGGGGCCTTCGCCACCCGAATCGTGCGCTTCGAGGCCGAGGAAGTGGCCGAGCCCATGGATGAAGTAGCGGCCCAGTGGCTCCCCATCGCCGTCGCGGAGATCAGAGCCGTTCATCGTCTCGTACGCGACCTTGCGCAGGTCTGCGATCTTGACTCCCGGACGGATCGCGGCCGCAGCTGCATCATGGGCAGCCAAAACCAGTTTGTAGACGGCAAGCTGACGGTCAGTGAAGGCCCCGCCTACCGGGAAGGTCCGGGTGAGATCACCGCAGTAGTAGCCATAGCGGGCGCCGACATCGACCACTACGAGCTCCCCCTCGGCGCAGGTGCCGACGTTCTGGTCGTAGTGCAGGACCGTGGCGTTGAACCCCGTCCCGACGATCGAGGGAAAGGCCAGGCCTTCGGCACCGGCTTCGGCGAACGCCGCGAACACCACCCCTTCAATCGCCTTTTCGGTCACTCCCGGTCCGATTCGCCGAGCGGCCGCCCGCTGGCCCGAGATCGTCGCCCCGATCGCCTTTCGCATCAGAGCGATCTCTCCGGCATCCTTGATCAACCGCAGCCGGTCGACGTGGTCCGAGATATCATGCACCGCAAACGTCGGGACCCTCTCACGCAGCCGTGTGACGAAGCGGTGGGTGGGCGGCAGCTCCGAGGTCGTGGCGACCGGCGGCAGCATCGTCCACAGCGCGGCCCCAGGCTCCGCAAGCCATCCCTGGAGACGCCCTTCGAAGCTCTCCACCGGCCGCCGACGCGCGTCAATCTCGACCTCGGTTGCCTCAATGGCCAGCACACGGTCGAAGCCAAGCGCCTGCGCGGTCTCTTCACCGGGGCCCCATTTGGGCCCCGTCCAGCGTTCCAGCGCCTCGTTTCGTGCAGGGAGGAAGAGCGCTTCGTACTCCTCCTGCGGCCGCAACACGAGAATGGCGTTGGGGAGCTCCACTCCCGTTAGGTAGAAAAAGGTCGGGTCCTGGCGGAATGTTCCGACATCGCCGTACCCACGCTCGTCGCCAGCACCCCAAACCACGATCGTGCCGGGTCCAACCGCTTCGGCCAGCCGCCAGCGCCGCTCGCGGTAGGCCTCCGGAGGTTGCAGCTCGGCAGCGTAGTTGCCGCCGCGAAAGATGCGATCGTCCATCCGTGCCTCCCGGCGCCGATTGTAGCCGAGCGCCGAGGCCTGTTGCCTCGGTACTGCGCATTGCAGATCGTCGTCCGACCGCTTCTCCGCTACAATCCACGCGGGGGAACGATGCGCGAGAAGGTGCTGATTGGAAACGGCCAAGGCTTCTGGGGAGACAGCCCGGACACTCCCTGGGAGATGGTGACCCGTGGGCCACTCGACTACCTGACCCTCGACTACCTGGCCGAGGTGACGATGTCGATCATGATGCGGCAGAAGCTGCGCGACTCAAGCCGTGGGTACGCCACGGATTTCCTGTCGTTTCTCGAGCGATCGCTGCCGATTCTGATGGACCGCGGCATCAAGGTTGTGACCAACGCCGGCGGCCTGAACCCGCCAGCGCTGCGCGAACGGATCGGCGAGATCGCGGAGCGGGTCGGCGTTTTCGGGCTTCGGGTTGGCGTCATCGAGGGTGACGACATCCTGCCCCGCCTGCCCGACATTCTTGCCGACGGCCACCCGCTCGAGCACATGGAAACCGGGGCCGCCCTCGCCGAGCTGCGAGCCAAGGTCCTGTCCGCCAATGCCTACCTGGGCGCACGACCGGTGGCGGAGGCTCTCGACGCTGGCGCCCACATTGTAGTTGCCGGCCGAGTAACCGACACCGCGCTCACCCTCGGCCCGTTGATGCACGAGTTCGGATGGCAGCCGGGACAGTGGGATCTGCTCGCTTCCGGCATCATCGCCGGCCACATCATCGAGTGCGGCGCCCAGGCCACCGGCGGCAACTTCACACGCTGGTGGGAGGTCCCGGACCTCTGGGACATCGGCTACCCGATCGTCGAGTGCACGCCGGACGGCTCGTTCGTGGTCACGAAACACCCGGGCACGGGTGGTCTGGTCACGGTGGACGCCGTCGCCGAGCAGATGGTCTATGAGATGGGACGCCCCGACGAGTACATCACGCCGGACGTGGTCGCTGACTTCACGAGCGCCCGTCTCGAGCAGGAGGGTCCCGACCGGGTCCGCGTCACCTCGATCCAAGGGCGTCCCAGCACGGAGTTCTTGAAGGTGTCGGCGACGTACCACGACGGCTACAAGGCAATCGGCCACCTCACCATTTCGGGACCTCGCGCAATCGAGAAGGCTCGCCTGTGCGCCGACATCATCTGGCGCCGGCTGGCCCGCTCAGGCATGCCCGTGTGCGTCGACGACCGCTTGGTCGAGATCGTCGGCGCCGATGCCTGTATGCCGGGCATCGCCGAGACCGTCTGTCCACCGCCGGAAGTGGTGCTTCGGATTGGGATGCATGACCGTGACCGTCGCAAGGTGGCGCGCTTCGGTATGGAGCTGGCGCCACTGATCACCTCCGGTCCGCCCGGGATCACGGGTTTTGCCGGTGGCCGGCCCAAGCCGCAGGAGATCGTCGCCTACTGGCCCGCCCTCCTCAGCAAGGACGTAGTCGAACCGCAGGTCAAGGTCAGCGTGGAGGAGGTGTGAGCCCGCACCTGACAGGCCCGAATCCGCTCGATGGGCGCTGACGGCTCTCGAAAAAACTCCACCCGACCACGCGAACAGCGTCGGCCCGCGGGGTACGCAGGCGTGCGCCGGATCCTCCACTGCGACATGGACTGCTTCTACGCAGCGGTCCACATGCGCGACGACGCCTCCTTGGCCGGACGCCCGGTCGTTGTGGGCGGCGATCCCGCGGGCCGCGGTGTAGTCGCTGCGGCCAGCTACGAGGCTCGCCACTTCGGCATCCACTCCGCGATGCCGGCGGCCGAGGCACAACGACGGTGCCCGGAGGCGGTCTTTATCCGTCCGAACTTCGCCCTCTACCGGCGCGAGTCGGAGCGCATCTTCTCCATATACCGCGAAGTGACACCGCTGGTCGAGACGCTCTCGCTGGACGAAGCGTACCTCGACGTGACCGAGCACCTGGGTCGCTTCGGCTCGGCGACGGCAGTGGCGGCAGCGATCCGGCGACGCGTGCTGGAAACAACGCGCCTGACGGTCAGCATCGGCGTCGGTCCGAGCAAGCTGGTCGCCAAGATCGCCTCCGATCAAAACAAGCCGGACGGACTCACTGTGGTGCCTCCCGGGAAAGTACAGGAGTTCCTCGACCCGCTGCCCGTGCGCCGCCTGTACGGTGTCGGCCCGGCGACGACAACGGCGCTGTCTGAGCTCGGCGTCACCACCGTCATGGACCTCCGCGCGCTCACCCTCGACCGGCTGCTGGGCCGCTTCGGCAGCCACGGGAGGACCCTCCATGCCTTTGCCCGCGGCATCGACGACCGCCCGGTCCGACCACACCGGCCCCGCAAGAGCCTCGGCGCCGAGGAGACCTACCGCCACGATCTCCGCTCCCTGGCCGAGGTCGACGAGCAGCTCGAGCTGCTGGCCGGCGAGGTGTCGGCGGGCCTGCGCAGACGCGGGCTGGCGGCAACCACAGTAACGTTGAAGGTCCGCTACGCCGACTTCAACACCGTGACCCGCTCGCAGAGCGTCCCGCTGGCGATCTGGAGAGCCGAGGAGCTCCTGCGCTGTGCCCGCACTCTGTGTGAACGTACAGAGGCCGGCCGGCGGCCGCTGCGCCTGCTCGGAATCACTGCCTCCAACCTCTATCCGTCAGCGCTCAAGCAGCTGGACCTGTTCGACCCGGACTGACTCAGCTCACCGCAGCGTCGCGACGACCCGGTTGCGGCCGTCGCGCTTGGCCCGGTAGAGCGCTCGGTCGGCAGCCTTCAGCACCTCCCGCGGGGTGGTACGTTTGGCGCTCGGGCCGGCGAGGCCGATGCTGACCGTGATCGCCACTTTCGGTCCCTGGGGACGCCCACGAAGTGGCCGGTCCGGCTTGTTCTTCGGCCGATCCGGCCCACGCAAGACGAACAGCCGCCTGGCGATCGTTTCGCGCACGATATCGAGGGCCGTCAGCGCGGCCTCGGGCGCGGTCCCGGGAAACAGCACCGCGAACTCCTCTCCGCCGTACCGGTAGGCTCTGCCTCCAGCACCCACACGCGCGATCTCCTGGGCCACCATGCGGAGCACCTGGTCGCCGGCGTCGTGGCCGTGGCGGTCGTTGAACCGCTTGAAACGGTCGATGTCGATCATTGCCACCGTGTACTTCTCGCGCAGCCGGCGCAACCCTTCGTTCAGGGCTCGCTTGCCCGGCAGCCCGGTCAGCTCATCGTGGTAGGCAAGCCGGTAGGCGTCCTCGACGAAAGCCACCAACAGGACCAACTGCGCAGCTGTCAGCAGCACCGCGGGAGCAGCTGTAGCTTCCTGCGCCGAGATCGCACGCGACGCCAGCGCGAGCACCCACAGCAGGGCGGCGTCGAACGAGGTCCTGCGCACCAGGTACCCCAAACCCACGACCAGACCCGCCACCAGCAGCACCGCCCATGCCGTCTGCCGAACACGCAGCAACGACAGCGCCTGCGCCGCCGCTCCCGACCCCCGGCCGGCGATTGCCACCAGCGCCACGCCGAGCGGCAGCTGCATGGCGAGGAAGACGAGTTGTCCGAGCGCCTTCCAGGAGGCGAGACGCTGGTCGCTCGCCAGCCCGATGAGCGCAAGGTCGAGCGGGACCAGGACTCCCAGCAGTGCGATCCCGAGGGCCACCTGCTGCTCGGTCCCGGTCGTCAGCGGACCGCGGAGTAGCAGGCTCGTTATGGCAACCAGCAACGACGCAACTACGAGCCTACTGCGGGGAAAGCGCAAACCGAGCGCCAGGGCGAGAACGGCGAGCAGTTCCGGCAACACGCGTACTGTCGGCCGGTACGGCACGGCCACACCGAGGCCAGCGATGAGCCACGCCACCGCGGCCAAGAGCCCGCCAATCCACAGGGTCGCGGTCCCGGCTCCGCGCTCCGTTGCCATCCGTTCAGGTCACCCCGGGCAGGATACCGCGACCGGGGCGCCGGCGCGATGACGGCAGTCACGCATCGGTTCACGTACACTCGGCGCGGCGACAGGAGGTCGCGACCGACCATGGACTACCCACAGAGCCACGAAGGGACCGACGCCGGGGCTACCACAGCGGCGCCACTGGCGGCTCACCTGCCCGAGCCAGGAGCACCAGCGGACAAGGTCCTGGACCGCTTCCTGGACTGGGTGACGGCACAGGGCTTCACCCTGTACCCGGCCCAGGAGGAGGCCCTGCTGGAGGTGATGGCCGGCCGGCACGTCGTGCTGCAGACGCCAACCGGCTCGGGCAAGTCGCTGGTCGCCCTCGGTGCTCACTTCAAGGCCCTCGCAGAGGGCCGGCGCTCGTTCTACACCTCCCCGATCAAGGCCCTGGCCAGCGAGAAGTTCTTCGGACTTTGCGACCTGTTCGGAGCCGACGAGGTCGGGATGCTGACCGGTGACGCCAGCATCAACCCCGGCGCGAGCATCATCTGCTGCACCGCGGAGGTTCTCGCCAACATGGCGCTGCGGCGGGGCGGAGCTCTCGATGCGCCGTACGTCGTCATGGACGAGTTCCACTACTACGGCGACCGGGACCGCGGCGTCGCCTGGCAGATCCCCCTGCTGGTCCTCCCCGAAACTCGCTTCCTGCTGATGTCTGCAACGCTCGGAGACACCTCGCGGATCGTCTCCCACCTCGATCGCCAGACGGCTCATCAAGCTGCGGTCGTGAGCTCCGAGGAGCGCCCCGTGCCGCTCGACTGGGAGTACCGCGAGACGCCGATTCACGAGACGATCGAGGATCTGGTGGGGGGCCGACAGGCTCCGATCTACGTTGTCAACTTCACCCAGCGTGAGTGCGCCGAGCTCGCCCAGAAGCTCACCAGCATGCAGCTGACGAGCCGCGACGAGAGGATGGACGTCCGCGAGGCCCTCGGCGGCTTCCGCTTCGACACCCCTTACGGGCGCGAGATGCGGCGCTTCCTGTCGTTCGGCATCGGCGTCCATCACGCCGGTCTGTTGCCCAAGTACCGACTTCTCGTCGAGCAGCTCGCCCAGCAGGGCCTGCTCAAGGTCGTGTCCGGTACCGACACGCTCGGGGTCGGCGTCAACATCCCGATCCGCACCGTGCTGTTCACGCGGCTGGCCAAGTTCGACGGGCGACAGGTCAGGGTCTTGCGGGTTCGTGACTTCAAGCAGATTGCCGGGCGCGCCGGGCGCAAGGGGTTCGACGACCGCGGCAGCATTGTCGCGCAGGCTCCCGAGCACGTGATCGAGCAGCGGCAGGCCGAGCGCAAGAGCAGCAACGGCAAGCGCAGCAAGGCGCGCCGCAAGCAGCCGCCCAAAGGGGAGGTCAGCTGGAGCCGCGACACTTTCGACAGGCTGATCGCCCAACCCCCCGAGACGCTGAAGTCTCGGTTTCGGGTCACCCAGGGCATGATCGTCCAGCTCCTGCAGCGTGACGCCGAGGCCAACGACCCCGAGTCGCGGAACTTCGGCTCGCTGCGCGAGCTCATCGATCGCTCCCACGAGGACGACGCCTCCAAGAACCGCCTCATCTCGCACGCCGCGGCCCTGGTTCGCTCACTCTCCCGCGCCGGCATCATCGAGATGGTCAAGGACGCCGTCTCCGACTACCGGTGGGTGGTCGTCAACGAGAAATTGCAGTGGGACTTCTCCCTGTTCCACGCCCTCTCGGTGTACCTGGTGGAGGCGATCGCCCTTCTCGACACGTCGTCCGAAACCTACGCCCTCGACGTCATCACCTTCGTCGAGGCGATCCTCGAGGACCCCGCCGTGATCCTGCGCAGTCAGCTGAACCGCGCCAAGGAGGAGCTGCTGGCGCGCCTCAAGGCGGAAGGCGCCACCTACGAGGAGCGGGTCGCCCGCCTCGACGAGGTCACCTACCCGCAGCCCAACCTGGAGCTCATCGAGTCCTCGTTCGCCGATTTCCGTCAGGTGCACCCGTGGATCCGGGCCGCAGCAATCCGCCCCAAATCGATCGGGCGCGAGATGTACGAGGGCTACTGGAGCTTCGCCGACTACGTTCGGCTGTACGGCCTGCAGCGGTCCGAGGGCGTGCTCCTGCGCTACGTCAACCAGCTCTACAAGACCCTGGTCCAGAGCGTCCCCACCTGGGCCCGTACCGACGAGCTGCTCGACGCCATGGGCTACCTCCGGTCAATGCTCGAGAACGTCGACACCTCCCTGCTCGAGGAGTGGGAGAGCCTGCTCCATCCGGAGGTCCGGCTCGAGCACCGCGGCGACTCGCGCGCCGCGCACCGCGACCTCGTCCTGGCCGAGCTGACCGCCGACCCGAAGGTATTCGCAGCCCGCGTGCGGGCGGAGCTGCATGGACTGGTCCGGGCACTGGCCGCGGGCGACTGGGAGAGCGCTGCCGCGGCCGTCCGCTCAGACCCAGCGCATCCCGAAGGTCCGTGGACCCCGGAACGCCTCGAGGCCGCCCTGCGCCCGTTTCTCGAGCGCTACGACAGGATCGTCTTCGACGCCCGCGCCCGCCTCGCCGACGCGACCACCATTACCCTCGCCGGCCACCTCCGCTGGGAGGTCACCCAGACCATTCACGACCCAGAGGAGGAGAACCTCTGGTGCGCCGCAGGGATCGTCGACCTGGCGGCGCCCGACGCTCTCGACGGCCCGCTCGTGACGCTCGTCAGAGTCGGGGTGTAGAAGGTCCTTGGGAGCATCGTCGAGAGCGCGAGTCTGACCCCTGAGGCTCTTCAGTCGAACAGCCAAGTGATCTTGGCGAAGGCAATGGTCTGCCGTTGGGACGACAGCGGGGCCCAACCCAAGTCCTGGTTGAGGTCCCGCGAGTGGGTCAGGCCGACGTAGAACCTGGTGAACGCGTTCCTGCGCCATGTCAACAGCAGGTTGACGTAGTCGTACGGGTTGTGGATGCCGAGGTCGTAGAACGACGCCCGCTCGTGGATGTAGAAGACCTTGAAGTTCAGGTGGTCGTTGAAGACGTAGCGGGCCACCGCCTCGTAGGAGCGCTGGGAGCGGTCCAGCGCGCCGCCCTGCCTCTCCCGGTAGGTGTAGTCGTCGGCGCTGACCGTCAGGGTCAGCGGTCCCCAGCTCGAGTCGAGCCCCCAGGAAAATGTCTTCTGGTTCACGAGGTGCGGGTCGGTCCCGTACAGGATCGAGTGACCGGTCGAGTAGATCAGGCGCGGTTGGAACCTCGCGTGCTCAGACCATCCACAGCGTGTATAGAACCTGTCGGTCGGGTACGAGCGGTCGAGGTACCACTCGTCGTCCTTCCAGTACTGTGCCACCCAGATCAGCTGGTGCTGGAGGATCAAGGCGACGGTCAACCACGGCCTGTTGTCGATCCGTACCGAGCGGTAGTTGTCTCGAACCTCGTATCCCGTATCGATGGTGAGGCTCTTGATGACCGGCTTCGATGATCTCGGCCTGTAATAGAAGTCCTGCACGAGCTGGTACGACCGGAAGTCAACCCGTGCCAAGTAACCGCTGTCGGCGCGGAAGCCCGGCGACAGGACGTCGTAGTAGACCGAC
>JAJDNH010000114.1 GCA_022340775.1 Acidobacteriota bacterium | reverse complement strand
AAAAGGTCAGCCCGAAAAGCCGCGCCAGAAACACGTACAGCCACACCATGAGCCCGTTCACACCAACCTTTTTCCCGGTCTGGTTGGCCCAGAAGTCGTGGTGCCGGAGCTCGTCGCGCCCGATCCGCTCGAGGATCTCCGCGTTATGGCGGCTGCGCATCTTCTTCGCCAGCCGCCGGTAGATCACGTGCTCTGTCAGCTCGGCCCGCTGTACGGCGAGCATCGCGGCCTTCGTCGTGGCGGTCATCCAGCACCTCCGCTGACCACTCGAGCTCTCTTGCGCCGCCGGCCGTTCCCGTGATCGGTCTCCGTCCCTACCCCCTAACAATGGGCGATGGCCGTGCAGCCGTCTCGGTCAAGTGTACCTTCCCATCCGACACTGGGTGACCGGCCATCCCAACCGACAAAGTCCCGCGGCCGTGCGGTGATCGCTTGTGGCATCCCGGGCATTGACCTGCGACCAGCTTGCTCCGATCCGCCCACCGGTCCGATGGGCTGCGGGACGGTCAGCCCTGTCGTACCTTGCGGCAGAAACCGGCGAAGCCGCTGACGAGCTCGTCGAAGCGACGCGTTAGCTCGGGATCGAGAAGATGGCCGTCGTCATCGAGCAGCTTGGAAATGCCCTTCAAGAAAAGGCGCCGGCCGAAAAGGTGGGCGTGCCGGTAGTGAAAGACCATCTCCAGTTGCTCGACCGAGCGCAGACCTCCCCACTCGCCGGAGGCGAGCCCGATGAACGCCGCCGGCATGTCCACCAGGCTCTCGGGAAAGCGAAGCATGTCGATGAAGTACTTGAGGATCCCGGGGTACGAGCCGTTGTACTCCGGCGTCACGGTCAGGATCCCATCGGCCTCGAGAATAGCCTTCTGAAAGGGCTCGAACTCGGCCGGCTTGTCGCCGTAGACGGTGGGTGTGAACAGCTGAGCGGGCAGCTCTGCGAGGTCGATCAGGGTCGCCTCCTCGCCGACCGCCTGGAGCTGTCTCAGAGCGAGCTTGGCGACCTTCAAGGTGTTGCTGCCGGCTCGGTTGGTTCCTGCAATCACTACGATCATCGGTTCTCCTCCACTCATCGGCCGGTGACCCGGCCGGTCGCCAGGCCCAACCGTCCCCCGCCGCCTCCGCATTCCTCCTCGAGGGGGCCGTCTACAACGAATCCGCACCGCCTTCGCCCTGCAAACAGCTCGCTGACCGGCGGTCACGATGGCGCGACAATGACCACTTCAGACTCAACTCAGGCAATACTACAGCGAATCATGCACCGCGTCGACCACTTTCGCAAAGAAATCGACCTGTTTTCGCGCTGACCGACCACTCTCGAGAGACGAACGGTTCGCCGCAGCTGCTAGCCGCGGAGCGCCTCCACCGGAGTCAGCCGCGCTGCTTTCAGCGAGGGGTAGAGGCCTGCCGTGACCCCTACCCCGACGGCGAACACCACCGCCAGCAGCACGGCGAAGCCCGAGATCGGGAGGCCCGCCTCGAACTTCGGCCCGAGCGCCGTACACAGGCCGACGCTCAGCACCAGCCCGATCGCCGCACCGAGCGCGGACAAAAACACGGCCTCGATCATGAACTGCACCAGGATGTCGCGGTCCTGGGCGCCAATCCCTTTACGGAGGCCGATCTCGTAGAGGCGCTCGGCGAGCGAGATCTGCAGCACCGAGAAGATGCCGACGCCGCCGACAACCAAGGAGATCGCCGAGATCGCGAACAGCACCACTGTCCAGCCCCGCATCTGCTTGTCGATCTGATTCTCAGCCTCGAGGATCTCCGCCGCGACGTTGTCCACCTCGAAGTCCTCGACCCGGTTGTGGCGCCGCCAGAGGCGGTTCTTCAGGAACGCGAAGACCTCACCGAGGCGGCTCGTGTCCCGGGTCTTCACGACCACCAGCGGCACCTTTTCGTTGCCGGTGAACAGCCCCTGGAAGGTCGTCAGCGGTACCAGCGCACCCCGCATCTCACGCCGGCCCCAACCGTCTTGGACGAAGCCGTTGCCGATGCGCGACCCCACGCCGACGACCTGGAAGCCGTGGCTCCCGACCCGTACCGTCTTGCCCACAGGGTCGTCCCCGCCGAAGATCTCCTCCGCCAGATCGTGGCCGATTACGATCACCCGGCGCCGCCCCTCGACGTCGATCGGGGTGATATATCTGCCCCTGTCGACGGAGCGGTTGAGGACTCGCGCGTAGACCGGCGTGATGCCGTACAGCCTGACCACCTTCTGGACGCCGCCCCAGGCCAGCACCTGCTGGGAGAAGGCCACCGGCGCTGCCGCGTCGACCAAGTTCGTACCGTCGGCGAGGTGCGTCGCCTCGTTCCGCTGCAGCCCCTCCGACAGGTGTGCGCGCGCGCGGTCCAGCGGCGTCTTCGGCCCGGCTGAGCTGACGAACATGACGCCGTCGTAGCCGAGCGTGGCAACGCCGTTCCAGACCTCCACCTTGACGGCCTCGATCAGGCTCACCATCGTGACCACCGCCACCGTGCCGAGGACCACGCCGACCAGGGTCAGCGACGAGCGCAGCTTGTGCGCCCAAACCTCGGTGAGCGTCGTGCGCAGTGCCTCTCCGATGACCATCGCCGCCTCACTCGTAGCGCAGCGCCACCGCCGGATCGAGGCGGGAGGCACGGACCGCAGGGTAGAGCCCGAAGATGAGACCGACGATGCCGGCAGCGCCGACCGCTGCGGACACCATGGCCGGAGTGAGCGCCATCTGCACCATCAACAGCTTGGTAATACCCCATGTAAAGCCGATTCCGAGGGCCAGTCCTACAGTGCCGCCGAGGACCGTGACCACCAGCGACTCGACCAGGAACTGCAGGAACACCTGTGGTCCGGTCGCGCCGAGAGCCTTGCGAACGCCGACCTCGCGCATCCTCTCGGTGAACGAGGCCAGCATGATGTTGGTGATCACGATGCCCCCCACGAGCAGCGAGATGACGCCGCAGGCCAGGAACGTGAGGTTGTAGATCCGACCCTCGCGCTCACCCTGATCGAGACGTTCCTTGCGATCCCAGATCCCGTAGTCGACCACGCCGTGACGCGCTCGCAGCAGGCGCTCGAGCGCCTTCTTGGCCTCGTCGTGGGACTCGGCCGAGGCCAGCCGCAGGTTGAGCTCGTCGATCTTGTCGTCACCGGCCTTCATGTGTCGTTGCTCGTAGGAGGTGATCGGGACCATCATCAAGCGGTTCATCCACTCGTAGGCGTTGTACGAGGAGTTCTCACGCCACTTGAAGACCTTCTCCCGCATGACGCCGATGACCGTGTAACGAACGTTGTCGACGCTCACCGCCTTGCCTACCGGGTTGGCAGTTCCGAAGAGCTCGCGCGCCCGAGTTGAACCCAGCACGATGACCGGCGCCCTGGTCGCCATGTCGTACGACGTGAAGAACCGCCCGCGCGCAATCTCGAGGTCGCGCATCTGCTGAAACTCGGGCTCGATGGCGGTAATGCGCTCCGTCATCTCGGTTGCGCCGGCGCGAACTTGGTGCGGGCCGGAGATCTCGGCTACCACCTGGTCGAAACCGGGGATGGTACGGCGGATCTCGGCGGCATCGGACAGCTTGAGGCCGGTCTGGGCACGCTGGCGGGCCGTGAGCTCGGTTTCCGCGGGCGGCTGGCTGTACACACCCATCAGGAGCGTGCCGCCGCTGGAGCGGAAGTACGCATCACGCGCCGCCTCCTGGCCCGCGGTCATGCCGAGGGTGGCAACCACCGACGCCACGCCGAGGATCACTCCCAGAGTCTGCAGCACGGTCCTGCCGAGATGCTCGCGCATCTCGACGAACCCCTCCCGAACCAGCTCAGCTGGGCTCATGCCGCTGCCCGCCGCTCGGACTGAATCAGCCCGTCCACGAGCGTGACTACGCGCTGCGCCCGCGTCGCGACGCCCTGGTCGTGCGTCACCACGAGCAGGGTTTGGCCGGAGCGGTGCAGCTCGTCGAAGATGTCCAGGATCTCCAGGCCAGTGACCTGGTCAAGGTTGCCGGTTGGCTCGTCGGCCATCACCACCGCCGGCTCGCCGACCAGGGCACGGGCGATCGCCGCCCGCTGGCGCTGCCCGCCCGAGAGCTCGTTGGGGCGGTGGCGTTGGCGGTTCAAGAGACCGACCAACTCGAGGGCCGCCCGGGCACGCCGGCGGCGCTCACCGCGTCCGACCCCCGCGTACAACAGCGGCAGCTCGACGTTGCGCAGCAGGCTGGCCCGCGGCAAGAGGTTGAAGTTCTGGAAGATGAAACCGATCGACCGGCTCCTCAGGTGGGCGAGCCGCCGGCGCGACAACGCCGCCACTTCCTCGCCGTCCAGACGGTAGGAGCCGCCGGTCGGCGTGTCCAGCAAGCCGAGAATGTGCATCAGGGTCGACTTGCCCGAGCCGGACGGCCCCATGATGGCCACGTACTGGCCACGCTCGACGGAGAGGTCGATTCCACGCAACGCCTCGACCGCCAGGTCGCCCTCGCCGTAGACCTTCTGAATGCTCTGAAGCTCGATCAGCGAGCCGCTCACGACCGTGTCTCCGGCGGCTTGGTCGGGTCGGCCAGCGCGACCTCGTCGCCCTTGGCCAGCCCCTTCACAATCTCGACATCAGTCGTGGAAGAGATGCCACTCTCCACCTGCCGCTCATCGAACCACCGCCGCCACTGCTGGCGGGGGTCCTTCCGCCAGTCATCCCCGGTCTTCCCCTTCTCACCCTCGGCCGCCTTGGCGGCCTTCGGGGCCGTCTTGGGCAGCGGCGTCTTGCGCTTGAGGTACACGACCTCCTCGTCGCCGCGCAGGAACACCGACTCGACCGGCACCGTCAGCACATTCTTGTGCTCTTGTCCACGGATCTCGATGTTGGCCGTCATCCCGGTGCGCAGCTCCTTGCCGAGCCGGTTGAGGTCGATCTCGACATCGAACACCTTGACCTGGTTGTCGAGGCGGGCCGCCGGCGCGATCCTGCGGATGGTGCCCGGGAACACCAGGCGCGGGAACGCGTCGAGAGTCACGCGGACCGGCTGGCCGTCGTGGATCTTGCCGATATCGACCTCGTTGATGCCGGCCTTGACGATCATGCTCCCGAGATCGGCAACGGTCGCAATCACGGTCCCGGCGTTGAACGAGCCGCTGCCGGTCACCGTCTCACCGAGCTCGACCGGACGGTCGATGACTACCCCGTCCATCGGCGAGGTGATGTTGACGACCTGCCGCGGGTTCTTCCCCACCGGAATGCCGGACGCCTCGACCACGTCGATCTTCCGTTTGGCCTCGTCATAGGTTTGCTGCGCCTGCCGAAAGGCGGTCTCAGCGTTGCGGTTCACCTCGACCGAGACCAGACCCTTCTCGAACAGCTCGCGCTTGGCCTGGTAGTCGGAGCGTGCGTTCTCGAGCGCGATCTGAGCCGCCTCGACCGAGCTCTGCACCGATACCAGGTCCCGTGCCTGGTTGACATCGGGTTCGATACACGCCAGCAGCTCTCCCTTGCGGACGTGGTCGCCGGCCCGCACCTTGAGGTCGACGAC
>JAJDNH010000099.1 GCA_022340775.1 Acidobacteriota bacterium | reverse complement strand
CTGTCGCGAGGAGCAGGACAACACGACTGCGGCCGGCCGTCGGGTGGAGGTGGCGGCGGCGAGCTCCGTCAAGATCGAGGACTTTGTCAGCAGTGCGTTCGCGGAGAGCTCGGCGTCAGGCTCGCTGATCGTGACCAGCGTCCGGCCGCTGGTGGTCTCGTCGCGGACCTACAACGATGCCGCCACGGGTACCTTCGGCCAGTACGTCGCCGGGCAGCCGATCGCGGCGTCCGTGGCGGAAGGCGAGGAGGTTCGCCTCATCCAGCTCGCGAGCACCTCCGACTTCCGGACCAACATCGGCTTCGCCAACGCGACCGCCAGCAACCTCCAAGTCACCGTGAAGCTCTACCGTGCAGACGGGAGCACGCTGGGCACGAAGAGCTACACCCTCGCCCCGTACGGGTTTCTGCAGGCGACCAGGATCATCGAAAAGGTCACCGCCGAAGAGATCGCCGATGCGTATGCGCTGGTGTCTTCAACCACCCCGGGGGCCGCGTACTTCGTGTACGCCTCGGTCATCGACAACCGCACCGGAGATCCCGTGCTGATTCTCCCCGTTGGGCGGACCGCCGCCGCCTCTGCCGATGCGGGGTGGCGGCTGGGGGCGGCGGAGGCAGCGGCGTCGACGCTGAGCGAGTGCCCGCGGCCCGCGGGCTACCTCGATTTCGGTCCCCAGAACCATCGGCCCTGGGACGTCGCGGCGGATGGCGGCTTCGCGTACCTCGCCGACGACCTCGGCCTGAGTGTCTACGACGTTCATGAGCCGGAGGCGCCCCAGCTTGCCGGACAGCTGTCCATGAGCGCGCCCGGCAGGAGCATTTCCGTCTCGTCCAGCCTCGCCTTCATGACGGACTGGATGTCTCGGCTGAGCATCATCAGCGTGGCGGATCCGGCAAATCCGGTGCTGTTGTCGACATTGGATTTTTCGCTACCGTTGGCGGACCTTTTGGTGGACGGCGACATTCTCTACGTTGCGTCCGAGTTCGACTTTCTGCAGCTCGTGGACGTCTCCGACCCGGTCCATCCGGAGGTGATCTCCAGCATCGACCTGTCACCCACTGCATATGACGTGTTCGTCTATGGCGTGGCCGTATCGGAGGGCAGGGCCTATGTCACAACCTGGAGTGACGGGCTGAAGATCGTCGACGTGTCGGACCCGACGGCGCCAGTGCTGCTTGGCAGCGCGACCCTTCCCGGCGGAGCGTATCGGGTCAGCGTGGTGGGGAACACCGCGTACGTCGCCTGCCGCCCCGATGGCCTCCAGATCGTTGACGTGACCGACCCTGCCAACCCTGCGGTCATCGGGAGCCTGGGCGCGAGTGAAAGGTCCAACGATGTCCTTGCTAGCGGGACGACGGTCTTCCTGGCGGACGGCGCCGCTGGCGTGCGGGTGATCGACGCCGCGAATCCCGCCGCACCGGTGGAGATCGGCCACCTCGGTACTGCTGCGGCGGCCGACAAGCTGGCCCTCGAAGAGACAATCCTGTTCGTCGTTGACGCTTATTGGTCCGCCGGCTACGGCTTCGGGCTCCGGATCGCCGACGTGGCGGATCCGGCAGACCCGCGGCTGATCGGTCAGGTCGCCACGCCGGGTTTCGCCTCCGCGCTGGCAGTGAACGGCGCGACCGCGTTTGTCGCCAATCGCGGCGCGGGTCTGGCCATAGTCGACGTGTCGGATGCGGACCTTCCCCGTCCCATGTCAGAGTTCGACACGCTGGGAGACGTCAGTGGTGTGGCGCTGAGCGGCGACCTCGCCTACGTTGCCGACGGTTCCGGGGGGCTCCGGATTCTGGACGTTTCGGAGCCGGCCCACCCGGAGCTCCTCGGTGCCGCAGCCGGTTCGCCTTTGAGGTTTGCCGAGGATGTCGCCGTTTCTGGCTCGACCGCCTACCTCGCGGATTCGTGGAACGGCCTCAATGTGGTGGATGTCTCGAACCCATCCGACCCGAGGATCGTGGGAACGGTCGATACGCCGTTTTGGGGTCATTCGGTCGTGGCCCAAGGCACGACCGCTTACGTGATCGACTACGGCTGGGGGTTGCAGATTGTCGACGCGTCCGATCCCACCAATCCTGTGGTCGTTGGAAGTCTGGATGTTCCCGGGCTGACGGTGGACGTGGCCGTCTCGGGTTCCCTGGCCGTCGTAGCCTCGTTCCGAAGCGGCCTCCACCTCGTGGATGTCTCCGATCCGAGCTCGCCAACGCTCATTCGGGGGTTCGAGGTTCCAGGGATAGCCAGAGGCGTTGCCCTGCAGGGGACTACGGCGTTCGTGGCCGCCGACTGGGGCGGCCTGTTGATGGTCGACGTGAGCGACCCGACAGCGCCGGTCTTGAAGAACGCCGTCGAGACCCATCACCCCGCCTGGGATCTCGCTGTCTCGCCCGGGGGCTCGACGGTGTGGCTGACCACCGGAGTGACCCTCGAGGGCGTTATCCTCTGCGGCCACGTCATCGCTCCGATTGCCGCCTTCGAGTGGGCTCCGGGCACGCCGCGGGCCGGCGCGCCGGTCCGGTTTGTTGACCTTTCGAGAGGGCCGCCGGACTCCTGGGAGTGGGACTTCGGCGACGGCTCCGGGCACGCCGGCGATGCGAATCCGATCCACGCTTTCGAGCAGGCCGGCACCTATACGGTGACTCTGACGGTGGCCAACGCTATGGGCACGAGCGCCGTCTCGCACCAGGTAACCGTGGTCAGCGCCGGCAACGAGACGTGGGTACCGGCCTCGGCGGCCCTGTCTGGTTATGAGGGCACCAACTGGCGGAGCGACCTCGAGGTCCATAACCCCGGAGGCTCGCAGGCCGCCTTCTCGGTCGCCCTCATGGAACGAGACTCGGCTAACCTCTCTCCCCGGACCAAGGCGTTCACGCTCGAGGCGGGCCACAGCACCCGCCTTGTCGACGTGCTCGGCAGCGCGTTCCAGTTCAGCGGGGCGGCGGCGCTCCGTCTCACGCCGACGAGCGGGCGTCTCATGGTCACCAGCCGGACCTACAACGACCAGCCGCAAGGGACCTACGGGCAGTTCATCCCCGGTGTGCCGCAGGGTGATGCCATGCTCCAGGGCGAGGTGGCGTTGCTGCTGGGGCTCGCGGAGTCCTCGCAGTACCGAACCAACCTTGGACTGGTGAACGTCTCCGCGGTCCCGATCACCGTCGTCGTCGAGCTGTACCTCGACGATGGCACCCTGCTCGGCACGAGCTCGTGGCCGCTCGAAGGGTACGAGTTCCGGCAGATCGACAGGGTCTTCACAACGGTGACGCCAACGACCGTCGCCGGCGGCTTCCTGCTGGCCACGACGGCCAGTGAGGGCGGGAGGTTCTTCGCCTACGCGTCGGTGGTGGACAACCGGACCGGGGACCCGGTCTACATCCCGGCCCAACGGATCCAGTAGTCGTGCCGTCCTCGGCTTAGCCCCCCTCGACGTGCCAGGAACGCCATGTGACGAGCACCGTCCCACGCACCACGAGCCGACATTCTGCGACGTTGCCGTACCGACCGGCCATTCGCCTCGCAAGGCGGAGCAGGGTGCGGGAAGATGGTACGCGGCACTGCGTATGAGACACCCGAGACCGGGTTGGCTGAGGTGGGAGATGGAGAGCCAGATCGAGCCGCGAGATGATACCTGGCGCACCCTGCGGCGCTGGGTCTTTCGCGTTGTCACCGCCTGGGCCGTGCTCTGCCTGCTGGCCTTCTGCCAGGGCTTCATCCTGACCATGGCCGGAGGTCCGAGCTGGCTGCCGCTGCCCTGGTCCGACATGCGGTCGTTCGTCGAGTGCGCCGACGGCACGATCATCGTGAATCTCGCTTTCTTTTCCCGCGTGGTACGCCTCGACCGTGACGGGAGCTTTCTGGGCACCTCCCCATACCCGGGCGGAGCGTCCAAGGACACCGGCCTGGCGGCGGCGGCCGACGGCAGGGTCTTCTTGAGGACCGGCACCAGGGTCTCTGTGCTCGACAGCTCCTGGCAGCTTCTCCGGACGTACCGGGGCAACGGAAGGTACGGAGGAAACTGGGTTCTTGACGACGCGGGCCGGCCCGTGTTCGCAGCGGAGCGGGCCGGTGATCGACCTGTGGTGAGCCGGCTGGCGCGGCCCGGTGATCGCATCTTCCCTCGCAGTACCTCCCAACACAGTTTTCGCTGTGACGACGGAAGCCTCCTGGTGCGCAAGTACAACCACCTGGAACGCTACGCCAAAGACGGGACCCGTCTCGGCAGCTACGGCGCGCCTTTCGTCCTGAGGCCGTTCGCGTTCCCGCTTCCTGCCGCCATGGCCTGGCCCTACCTCTTCGTTCTCGGCTGGATTGCCCAAGGGCGACGAAAACGCAAAGGCGAGCAGACCGAGACCGCCGCCGACGCCAGAGCCACCCCCGAATGAAACGCCGTACGAGCACCGGGGCCGGCGTATACTACGAGCCGCAGTAAGACAGGCATGAACACCCTGATGGTGCAGAGGAGGAGTGATGCGAGTTCCAGCTGTGATGGCGGTTGCGATCTTCCTGGCGGCAAGCGTCTCGGCTCAGACCCTGACCATGGGCAACGACGTTTCGTCCCCGAACTCGGGCGACCAGGCGTCGACCACGACGCGGACGGCGGTTGACCTCACGAGCCCCGCAAACGCGTCCGGAAACCTCACCCATGTATCCTTCGGTTGGTCGGCCTCGGGGTGTTCCGGGGCGGCCAAGGTCAAGGTGTTCCGCCGAGTCGGCGACACCTTCTCACTGGTCGCCGAGCGTGGACCGTACACGACGAGCTCTCAGAACGAGGTTGACCTCTCTCCGGCGATTCCCGTCCTGGAGGGCGACCTGATCGGTGTTGCTCGGGTCGCCGATTGCGGCAATCCGGAGGTCTACGCTCCTACGGGCATCGTCCTCCACAAGTCGTTTATCGAGGTTTCGGGTGACGTCACGAGCTTCACGTACGACGACTCCAAGGTGTACACCGGAGAGCTGGCAGTGCAGGCGACCGGGACCGCGACCGAGTATGTGGCCGCGGTCATCACGTCCGTGGCCTCGAACCCGGGGCGCAAGGGCTCCTACTACCGGACCCTGGTCCAGATGCTTTCCTATCCGTACACCTCCCCCTTGACCGGGAGGTTCGTCTTCCACCAGAAACTGGTGCCGGGGAGCCCCGCCGATCCCTCGCTCCAGTTCACGACCACCGCGGGCACGGTCCAGTCCTGGAGCGACGTCCTTGACGCGATGCAGGCAACCGGTCAGCCTGGCAGCCTCGACATCATCCTGCCGTGGGGAGCGACGATGCCGGAGGTCGG
>JAJDNH010000077.1 GCA_022340775.1 Acidobacteriota bacterium | reverse complement strand
CATACTCGACGGTTGGTGGCAGGCCGACCAAGAGCTTCGCCGCGACGGAGGCAAGCACGAGCAGCATCGCAAGCGCGAACGAAACGACCATGCGGCGTTCCACCGCAGCAGCGCAGCCAGCTCGAGCTCCGTCAGGGGCCGCGGGCTCACGGTGTACTTGTATCATAATGGTGAGTCGATCAGGCCGAAAGCCGGCCTGGGCGCACGTCGGCGGCTCGGGCCGTACGAGACTGGAGACAACGCATGGCACACCTGATCTTCCTGTTGCCGATCGTGGGGCTGGCGGTGTTCTGGCTGTTGCCGGTCACGGCTGCGGTCCCTGTCTACGTGCTCATCGTGCTGGTCTCGATCGCGGCATACGTGGCCGTGGCGCGGGCGATGAGAAGCCCGGTGGAGACCGGCGCCGAGGGTCTCGTCGGCCAGCTTGCGGAGGTCGTCGAGCCGGAGGGAGGGAGGCCGCGTGTGAGCGTCGAGGGCGAGATCTGGCATGCGGTGTCCAACGACGAGCTGGCGCCCGGCGACCGGGTCGAGATCGTGGCGGTCGAGGGAGGCCTCACCCTCCGCGTCCGCAGGGTGCAAGACGCAGGACGCTAGACGCAAGACGCTAGACGCCCCCCGCCCACCCCGTGACGGAGTGACGGAGGGACGGAGGGACGTAGGCCAACCTCCCACCCGGGGAAACGGGAGACGGGAAACGGAAAACGCGAGACGTTCCCCCACCCACCCCAGAGGACTCGGGTGTAGCGCGCTTCGGAGGACGTGGCGCTCAAACGGGAGTGCCGGGCGCGGCATCCCCCTGAAGCGCATGAGCCAGGCCAGCGCCAGGGGAGGGGAATGCCGACGCCGGGCAACCTCGGTCCTTGGCGATGGGAGTATCGGCCTCACGATTGAGGGAGGCGGCTCGAGCAGGCTCCGGCGGTCGCCATGAAGACGTTGATCCCTTCCCGTTGCCTCGCGACCGATGGAGACGCGAGACGGGCAGTCGCTTTGCACCGCGCGGCCGACGGGGCTGCGGGGAACCCACCCTATGTTGCCCGCTCCGAGGCTGGCGACGACGGGCGTCTGCAAGATAGACGTCCGGGCGCCAGAGTTGCAGAGAGTGTCTCCCACACCCTTGAGAAATCCCCCGCACGGTGGCCGGCGTAGACCAGGTCGCGGTGGGCCGCGAGCTGATGATCCGGGCTAGCTGCGCGGCAGCTCGTCCAGGGCAGCGCGGACTGCGCGCGAGAGGGAGCTGAGATCGACCGGCTTTTGCAGGAAGCGCACGTGTCCTTCTCCGATCTCCTGACGCAGCACTTCGCTCTCGGCGTAGCCCGACATGACGATGACGCGCAGCGCGGGCCAGCGGTCGCGGAGCATCTGCGAGATCTGGAGGCCCGAAACGCCGGGCAGCATGAAGTCGGTGATGAGAAGATCGAACGGCTGAGAGTCACCCAGTTCGCTCAACTCCTCTGCATCCCCGACCAGCGTGGCCTGGTAGCCCAGCCACCCCAACAGCGCACCGAGGGCTTCCCTGACGTCCGGGTCGTCTTCGACGACCAGGACTCGCTCTCCCGCGCCGGTGCTCGGTTCGGCTTCCGCTGAAGGGACGCTTCCCGATTCTCCAGAGTCGGTCGATGGCAACTCAACGCGGAACGTGGTGCCGTCTCCCGGGCGGCTCGCGACCCTGATGCGGCCACCGTGCTGCTCGACGATCCCGTGTACTACCGACAGGCCGAGCCCGGTTCCTCTCCCCTCACCCTTGGTCGTGAAGAACGGCTCGAAGATCTTGTCGCGGACCTCTGCGGGGATCCCCGGGCCCGTGTCGGCGACCTCGAACCAAACCCGGTCTCCATCGCGGCCGGTCCTGATCTGGAGCTCCCCGCCCTCAGGCATCGCGTCGAGGGCGTTGACTACCAGGTTCATGAGCACCTGCTCCAGTTGGCCGGCATCGCCGGTGGCCGGGAGAGCCTCTTCGGCGGGTGTTACCGTGAGGTGAACGTTGGCGCGGACCAGACGGGCCAGCATGGCGGCGGCGTCCGCGATGACCTCGTTGAGGTTGAGCGTCTCCGGCCGGGTGACGCCGCGCCGCGCGAATAGCAGCAGCTGGCGTGTGAGAGCCGTCGCCCGCCCAACGAGGTGGCTCAGGTCCTCGGTTGCAGCGGTAACCTCCGGTTCCCGATCCTGGCTCACCCTCAGCATCTCCACGATTCCCAGCATCACCTGGAGGATGTTGTTGAAGTCGTGTGCAACGCCGCCGGCGAGCCGTCCGACCGCCTCCATCTTCTGTGCCTGCCGGAGTTGCTCCTCGGTCTTCTTGTGGGCCGTGATGTCGAAGAGGTACCCTTGGATGTTGCTGAGGTCGCCGCGCTCGTCAAAGATGCCGACTGTGTTTGCGACGACGTAAACCGGGGTGCCGTCGAGGTGCCGAAGCTCCTGCTCGAAGTACATGAGGTCCCGATGTGCTCTCAGATGGGAGAGCAACCTCGCACGGATCGTCGGGTCGGGATACAGGGATGTGATGGTAGTTTCCCTGGCCTCCTTCAGCGACCCGAAGCCGAATGTTCGCAGGAATGCCGGATTGCAGTCGAGGATCTCACCCTCCACCGAGGTGATGAAATCGCAGGTGAGGTCGTTCTCGAAAAACGAACGGTAACGTTCCTCACTGGCCCTCAGCGCTGCCTCGGCCTTTCGCCGCTCGCTGACATCACTCAGCACCCCGGCAATACCGGTGACTCGTCCGTTCTCGACGAGGCTACGGCTCGAATACCGGACGTACCGCGTTCCTCCCCGCCCGTCGAGGAGACGAACCTCACCGTTCTGCGCCGACCCGTGGATGACCCTCTCGAAGGTGTCCAGCATTCCGGGCCGGTCCTCTTCATGGATGAACTCCAGGGATGACCTGCCGACGATGTGGGCCGCCTTGAACCCGAAGATGTCCTCGACCGCCGGGCTGACGTACTTCACCACCCCGTCTTCGTCCAGCTGGAATATGACGTCGTTGACCTGCTCGACCAGGGCCCGGAACCGCTCCTCGCTTCTGCGCAGCGCTTCCTCAGCCTGGAAGCGCTCACTGACGTCGGACAGAACCCCGGCGAGGCCGGTGGTGCGCTCGTCCTGCACGATTCTGCGGCTCGAGTACTGGACGTGCCTGACGCCTCCCCATCCGTCGAGAAACCCACACTCTCCGGTTTCAACCGAGCCGTTGAGGACCCTGCTGAACGCATCCGTCATGTTGGGACGATCCTGCTCGTCGATCAACTCGATGAACGACCGCCCGATGACCCCCGAAGGGCGGTGCCCGAACCTCTCCTCCATTGCCGGGCTGACATACTCCACGATGCCGGCGTCGCTGATCCGGAAGATGACTTCGTTGAGCTGCTCCACCAAGAGGCGAAAGCGCTCCTCGCTCTCGCGCAGCGCATGCTCCGCCTCCCGGCGCTGCCGGCGCGATGCAGCCTCTCGCAGCTCCCGTTCCATCGCCGGCACCAGGCGCGCGAGGTTTCCCTTCATGAGGTAGTCGTGGGCGCCGGCCTTCATCGCCGCCACGGCCGTTTCCTCGCCGATGGTGCCGGAGACGATGATGAAAGGAATGTCGGTGCCGGTAGCTTTGAGGACCTCGAGTGCGGCAGGAGCGTTGAACGACGGCAGCGCGTAGTCGGAGATCACGATATCCCAGGGGCCCCCCTTCAGCGCCTCAACCATTTCCTCCGAGCTCTGTACTCGTAGTGGCTCGAAATCGAGACCGCCTCGGGCCAGCTCGCGCAGGACCAGGGCGGCGTCGTCCTCGTTGTCCTCCACGATCAGTACCCGCAGCAGTGCGGCCATCATTGTCCTCCTGTCGCGGGAGGTGTCTCGTTGATCACCAACCAGTAGAGGCCGAGTTGCTGGACCGCCTTGGCGAACTGCTCGAAATCGACCGGCTTGCGGACGTAGGAGTTGGCGCCCAGGGTATAGCCATTGATGAGGTCGCGTTCCTCGGACGAGGAAGTCAGGATGACGACCGGGAGCAGACTGGTTCTTTGATCGCCGCGGATGCGCTGCAGTACCTCGAGGCCGTCCAACCGCGGCAGCTTGAGGTCGAGCAGGACCAGGGCGGGCAGCGCCTGTGGCTCGCGGCCGGCGTGATCGCCGGTGGCGAAAAGATAGTCCAGCGCCTCGACGCCGTCATTGGCGATGATCACGCGGTTGGCGATGTTGTGCCGCTTCAAAGCCCGCAGCGTCAGCTGCTGGTCGTCCGGGTTGTCCTCGACAAGCAGGATGATCTTAGTCTCGTTTGCCATGACGTCCCCCTATCCTCAGCTGTCCGCCAGCTCCCTGTCGTGGCGCTCCGGCAGCGTGAAGTAGAAGGTCGCACCTCCGCCAACCTTCCCCTCGGCCCACACTCTGCCGCCATGGCGGTGGACGATGCGCTTCACGGTCGCGAGGCCGATTCCCGTACCTTCGAACTCGGTCGACGAGTGCAGGCGCTGGAAGGCGCCGAAGAGCTTGTCCGAGTAGGCCATGTCAAAACCGGCGCCGTCGTCCCGCACGAAATAGACGGTCTCGCCATCCTGTTCGGTTGCGCCGACCTCGATCTGGGCGACTGATCGCCGTGCGGTGAACTTCCAGGCGTTCCCCAGGAGGTTGGCAAGGAGAACCTCCAGGAGCCTCGGATCCGCCCTCGTGGTCAGGTCGTCGGCGATCGCGAGATCGACCCGGCGGTCCGGCTCACTTCGGCCGAGCTCTTCCACAACCGCTGCGGCAACCGCGGTGATGCTCACCTCTTCCGGGCGAAGCTCAGCCCGTGTTACGCGCGACAACTTCAGCAGATCGTCGATGAGCCACCCCATCCTCTGGGCGTTGGCGCGCACGCGGTCCAGGTGGCCTCTGCCCTGCTCGTCGAGCTGGTCCGCGCCGTCCTCGAGCAGGGCCTGCGCAAAGCCGTCGATGGCGCGCAGCGGCGCGCGCAGGTCGTGCGAAACCGAGTAGGCGAACGCCTCGAGCTCCTCGTTGGCCGCCTCCAGCTCGGCTGTCCGGTAACGGATACGGTCCTCCAGCTCGACGTTGAGCTCAAGCAGCGCCTCCTCGGCCCTCTTGCGGTCCACGAGGTCCATCAACATGGAGGCGAGTGCCTTCACCACCTCGACGTCCCGCTGGGCGTAGTCCCGCGGCTTGTTTCCCACGCCCATGATCGCCACCACGAGATCGCCGCGCAGGACAGGCACGACGAGCTCCCGCACCACGGGTGCGTGTCCGTCCGGAACCCCCTTCCTGTGAGGGAGGCTAGCGTAATCGTTGTGGATGACCGGTGCCCGGGCGTAGAAGCAGTCCACCCACACGCCGGCCTCGCTGATTGGGTAGTGCAGGCCCTTGCCTTCGGCCTGACACGCACCGCGGAGCGTGTTCGTCGACCACGCCTGCAGGGTGAGATTGTTCTGATCGGAGTCGACGAAGTGGAAGAACCCTATTTCACTGTGCGTGAGGCGTTCGGCCCCGTCCAGGGCGGTCTGAATCAGGGTGTCGAGATCGCTCGTCGCGGCGAGCTCAGAGAGGTCGAGACGGGCGCGCAAGAGTGCCTCCGCGCGCTTGCGGTCCGTGATGTCGGTCGATAGGAGGAAGACCCCCTCCGGCACCCCTTGGATGCTGAGGTCGAACCACGCCTGCGAGCCATCGGGGTAGGTGAACAGGTTCTCCATTCGTGCAGGTTCTTGCTCATCCCTGCACGTCCTGAGCGCGGCAAACATCGCCGTGTCCTCGATGCCGGGGTACACCTCGGGCATGGTGCGGCCGATCAGCTGGTCCCTACTCGTCCTGCCGTGGCGGGCGGCGCTCTCATTGACGTACAGGTAGGTCCAGTTGAAGTCGAGAATCTGGAACCCCTCCCTCATGGTGTCTAGCGTCCGCTGAAGACGCTCCTCAGTCTTGCGCAAAGCCTGCTCCACCCGCCTCCGTTCGCTGATGTCCTCCACCGTGCCCTCGTAGTAGAGCACCGTGCCGGCGGAATTCCTGATGGAATCCGCATTCTCTCGTACGAATACCGGCCTTCCGTCTTTCTTGGGCCAGACAGCCTGGAACCCTCGGACCTGGCCGTCGCGCTCGAGAGCGTCCTTGAACATCTGGCGCGGGTAGTCCGGCTGAAACCCGGTCTCCTCCAGGTTGCGCGAGCTCAGCTCCTCGAATGACTCGTAGCCGAGCATCCTGAGCAGGGCGGGGTTGGCGAGCAAGATACGGCCGTCCGGCGTGGTGCGGTAGATCCCGATTGGGGATTGCTCGAACAGTGTTCGGTACTTCTCCTCGCTGGCCTTCAGTTGCTTGACGACCGGGGAAGTTAGGTCGACAAATACCGCGGCTCCGAATAGGACCAGGACCAGCGTGAGGCCGAGGGCGATGAGTGCCGCGTGCCAGAAGGGCGCCTCGGCCTCTGCCAGGTCCATCTTCGCCACCACCGCCCAGCCTGGGCCCGGCGCCAGGGCGTAGGCTGCGAGCACCGTTCGGCCCCGGTAGTCGCGGCCGATCATGGTCCCGCGCTCGCCGCGCAGTGCCCGCTGCATCGGCTCGGCGAGCTGACCTCCGAGGGGAAGAGAGAACGGAGCGGACGAGCCCTCGAGGCGCCGGTTGACGAGCCACACCATGTGGTCACCCTCGCGTCGTGCCAGGGATACCTCTCCGGTCTCGCCGAGCCCCGCCGCCCGCTGGAAGGCGCGCCTGATCTCCTCCATTGTCTCGGCGCGGTTGTCGGACCTTGCTGCGATTGTCTCGACCAGGGAGGCGCGGTCGCTGGCGAGCTGGAGCAGGCTCTCGCGGCGGATATTGATGGTCACCCGGTAGAGAAGGCCGATGGCCGCGATGACCGCCGCCAGCGTGGCCAGGCTCATGAGGCCCGCCAGGAGGACGAAACGCCGTCGTGCGCTCATGTCCGGAGCTTCCACACCCCCAGCGTTGGCCCGGGTGCAGTTATGCCCTGCTTCCCGCTTCGCGATCCGGCGTCCTCACTCATCCTGTCGACGGCCGGTTCGTGGTTGGAACGTGGGCACCCTGCTCTGGATGAGCTGGTAAGTGTTGCTCGACTCATCGTCCTGCTGACCTGCTCCCATACTAGTCGAGTGTGCCATTGTCGGTCAATCTGCGGTGGTCCGCCGCAGGGGCGTACGGGTCGGGGAGGACCCTCTCGGGAAACTCCGGGGGTGCGGTTTTGACACTTCGGGGCCTGGTCCATATATTTCCGGCAGGAGCTCGATCCAAGACTGAACGGAATCGGGGAGGTCACCGATGAACCTCGGTATGGTCCCGATGCTCTCAACGTTGCTCGCGCTGGCAGCGTACGTGATCGGTTTGGCACTCTTCGCACAGGTGTTCCAGGAGCTGTACAAGTTCCTGTCGAGCAGCAAGGCGCGAACCTACGCGAAAGTGCTGGTGGACTTCGCTGGGCCGTGGGCGCGGCAGCTCATGCGGCCGGAGGCGCTGCCGGACATGACGGTCCGCGGGCCGTTCCAGCTCCGGCGCCTGAGCCCGCGCGGCAAGCTGCTGCCGCTCGAGGGCGAGACGCTGACGGCGGCCGCGGAGCGCACGGCGCCGGCGTGGGTCAAGCGTGCTCTCGACGCGCTGGCGCTCGAGGTCAAGCTGCAGGGGGGTGAGGCGGCGGCGCCATCACCGTCGTGGCAAGGGCTCGTGGAGCAACTGACTGAGGCGTCGCCCGGCTCGCCGGGCTACCGGTCGGCGCGGCGGGTGCTCGATGTGCTCGAGAGGTGGGGAGCCGTCAAGTCGGGCACGGCCAAGGCCGCCCGTACCCTGGACGCCCGGCGCCTGCAGGAGGCGCTGCGCCGCGAGCTCCTGCCACACGTGGTCAGCCTCGAAGAGGGAAGTGAGCAGCTTGAGCGGAACTTCACCTATGCCTACCGGCGCCGCAACCTGAGGCAGACGTTCACGATCGCCATGCTGATCGCGGTGGTGTTCAACCTGCCCTTCGACCGCCTCTTCAAGCAGGCGGCGGCGATGCCTCCCGAGGCGGCTCTGGCCGCGGCCGAGGCGGCGACCACACAGTGGGAGCAGTCGATGGCGGCGGAGGCACCTACGTCGGACAAGGCCCAGGAGCCGGCCCAGCGTGCGCAGGCGTTGGTTGGGCGTGCGCTCGAGGTCCTCGAGGCCTCGCAAGCGCCGGTCAACTACCTCATCGATGGGAAGCAGCTGCGTGAGCTGACCGGAAGGCCGTGGCTGGGGCTACGCTACCTGTTCGGGTGCCTGGTCACTGCCCTCATGGTGACCTT